>CAZBNI010000209.1:0-1534 GCA_964493105.1 uncultured Gammaproteobacteria bacterium | reverse complement strand
ATGGAATGGTCAGCCCTTTCAGGAAAAGAACATATTGAAACAAGCAAAAGGCGAGGCGTTTGTTCTAAGTTCTTATCTGAAAGAAAAATACGACAAAGGTTTTTATGTGCAGCCGATAATAGCTTTTTCCAACTATGTAAAAATACATTTTGGGAAACGTCCCGTGCAAGATGTTATGGTGGTTGGAAAAGATTGGCTTAATCAAGTAATTACGGAAAGCCGACAAACGCTACCACCTGATGAAATGCATAGAATATCAGAAGCCCTGTTAAGTAAATAAAAACCACCCTCTAAATTGAAGGTGGTTTTTGGTTTGTTCTAGAATTGAAGATTATCGAGTCAGTTTTTGAATTACAGTCTTGAGCTTTTCACCGGTAAAGTTTTTTAGCTTCCACTGGCCAAATCGTGCATAGGGTTTTTCACCAATGTCATTAGTACGTTTAGCGTCAGGAATATGGTCTGATATTACGCCGATTGCTTTTTTCCACGCATCTCTGCCATATGTCCATACTTGAATTCCTCCGCCTTCATATACGGGGTCGGTATAAAGTGCGAATGTTGTCTTGCCATTATCATGTTCTACGGTGATTGTAGCTGTCTTTTGTGTTTTATGGGCTGATACCCCCGGAATTGCCAACCGTCCTTCACCGATATCATGAAATATATTTAGATAGTCTTTTGCCTGCCTCTCTTGTTTGGCTTGGGTATATGCAGATATAAAATCTTGATCAGAAGGCAGACCGGGCTTTGTCTTTGGCGTCAGGTCTTTCTTTACTTCGCTACCAAATAATCTTGGGATGACTATTTCATACGATGCGTGCTTGTAGTACTTTAACTCAACGGCGAATATGTCGAATTCACTGTTTTGATTGATATAGAGAATAAGGCTTTTTAGTTGTTCGTGGAGTGTATCCATCAACACGACAAATTTGAAGTTTCCATCTTGAAAATTTCGTTGCACCAAGAGAAGATAATTATCCCCATATTACGCTTGCAATGGGCGTTGTTGATAAAAGTGTTATTGAGATTATTCATGATAAATTCAAACAACTTGCAAGCGCCGCTTCACCGCTTCATCTTGAGATAGCGACGCTGTACAGCCAGACAAATCCGGATGGCAATAGCTCATGTGGCCTTCGTATACGGAATAACGATGAGCTTCTTAAATTACACCTTTCAATGATGGAATCGCTCCATCCATATGTAACGGGGGCTGCAACACAAGAAATGTTCAAGCTAGATCCGGACGAGCAATTTGCTGAGGTGTCGAAACACTGGGTTAAATTATTGGAAAAATCACATGGGAGAGGGTAAATACAAACCGCGCATCAGCCTCAAATGCGGCTACGCCAAGCAGGACGACTTACCAATACTGTTTACTGCTTCGCTGCTAGCAATCTGCCACCTTGGCAACTTTTGTTCCTGTCGGACAATTCTCGTAGAAACAAATCTCAATATGTAACAGGATTCGAATATGCCTGAAATTACTATCCTCAAAACAATGGAAAATCCCAGCAGCTGGGAATGCACCGTG
>CAZBNI010000208.1:0-1535 GCA_964493105.1 uncultured Gammaproteobacteria bacterium | reverse complement strand
AAAACATTACCTCTGGCTCGGTCAATAGTGCCCGGGCAATATTCACACGCTGTTTCATGCCAGTGGAAAATGTACCCGCTAATTTATCCGTCCATTTGTCCATTTCCAAAATTTTCAGCCACTTTTGGGCCCGCTCTTTAGCCTCCTTCTTTGGCAGATGATACATACTTCCAAAAAACATTAGATTTTCCAAAGCGGTCAGTCGATCATAAAGTATGAGTTTTTCAGCAACCAAACCAATGTGTTCACGGACCTTATGCGGTTCATTAAGTACATTGTGGCCAGCTACCGTTGCTTCGCCAGAAGTCGGGCGCGTGAGCGTCGCCAAAATACGAATAGTGGTTGATTTACCCGCCCCATTCGGACCAAGAAATCCAAATACTTCACCCTTCTTTACATCAAAAGAAATACTATCGACGGCAGTAAATTCCTTAAATTTTTTTGTTAAATTTTTTACTTCTATAATATTCATGATTTCTTCCCTGCTGTATTATTTCACATCTCTAATTTGCTTTCTGACCGCCTCGAATTTGCTCGACATTTTTTTCATCACTTTTTCCAAAACCGCATCTAAATCATCAGCTTTCATAAAACCAACCATTTGCTCTATCTGAGATAACACAAGAAGCTTATCGCCGGCTTTAATATTCATTCGCCTACGGACATCAGCGGGTATTACGACCTGGCCTCGCTCACCAACAGTCGTTGTGCCGCATATATTTGGTTCATGGTGTGATACCATATGTATATTGTTATATATGAAAAATATGATAATTCATACTTATGCACAAGTATATCTTCCACACAAAAATATGTCAATGTTATTTTAAAAAAAACGAACATTATATTGTCCGCTACCATTATACTCACATTCCCCTATTTATTATTGCCGCTATTCCCATTGTGCGATGGTAAATTTTTGAGAAATCGCAATCCAACATTTGACAAAAGGGTTAGTCCAACGGCAAGTTTACCTAATTCCGCCATACGAATCACCAGTGTAAAAGCAACGCCGATTGATGCTGGATGCCCTAATGCTGTAAAAACAATAACCTGCCCGGCTTCAAACGAACCCAGTGAAGCAGGAATTGGCACCAAAAAAGCCAAAATCATAAAAACCATCATTACGAGTATCTGAACAATATCAGCTTGGATCCCCAGTGCATTCAAAATCAAAATGAATTGGATAAAGACGATCATACCGCCTAGAAGCGACAAGAAAAGTCCTTTGATAAATACGTCTTTTCGATTATTAAAAAATGTAATAATTAAATTTTCAAAGTACAGCATCTTATCAACGAGTTTACTAAATCGTTTAAAACGGTTAATGCGAAGTAGTACTATCAGCGCCGAAAAAAATCCTTTGCCGCGGTACGTTTGTACATAAAACAAACATAAGAGGACGATCAATCCAATTAGCACTACCACAAAAAGGCTGACCGCCTCCCATGAAATATCATAACGGAACATCGCATACACCAGCGCTCCAATAAGAAACGGCAATGGATACGTAAAGTCTAAAATTTTATCTACGA
>CAZBNI010000207.1:0-1543 GCA_964493105.1 uncultured Gammaproteobacteria bacterium | reverse complement strand
TTTGTAGGTTGCTTGCTGTGGCGTAAATCGTGCATTTTCAATAATGTTTTCACGGACATTATCAACGCCAGTATGAGAAGCAGCGTCAATTTCGTGTAGATCAAAGGATTTGCCATCCATGATAGTCTTGCATGATTGGCAGGTGCCGCACGGCTCAGCGCCTTTTTTCTTGGTGCAATTTATCGCTCTGGCAAAAAGTCGCGCAGTCGTAGTCTTTCCAACTCCCCTAGGACCCGAAAACAGGTACGCGTGCGCGATTTTTCCGCTCTCGATCTCATTTTCAAGCGTGACACGAATTGGATTTTGTCCAATCAATTCACTAAATTTTTTCGGACGGTACTTCCGATAAAGTACTTTTGACATGCTTTTAAATACTATAAAAAAACTCTTCTCGCGGGGATATTGTATAACAATTCGCGAGGAAATGCAACTTCCCTATTCAAATAAAAACACCTTAGCTAATCTCTTCAATGTCTTCTACGGATTCTGCCGGCACGGTCTCCTCAGGAGACCCTTCTTGAGGCTCTGGTTGGGCTCCTTCAATGACTTCACCTGATGGCTGTTCTTCTGACGACAATCCATCTTCTCCTACTTTTATCACGTTTTCAACAGCTGCCCAGTCGGTATCTTGAGCTTTTGGAATCAAAATAACTACCTCGTCTCCCGGGTCACCTTTGAAATAAGTAATGCTTGCCAAGAGTACCTTATATGATCTATCACCGACAACAACTCGGTATTCATCGGTTGTTTCGTCTTTAGCTAATATACCAACCAATCGTGAGCGATCAACAGGCCCGATCTGTTTATACAAAAATGAACCATCAGGCTTGATCGTAAGTTTGAGAGTATCACCGGCAACCAACTTTGACTTCGAAGCATAATTGGCAGGAATACTATACTGTTTGCCATCAGGACCAACCATGTGCTGTCCGTCAAAAACACCTTCCACAATTTTTTCATCTCCCTCAGCACTTACCTTGCCTACTTCCTTAGCCTTATCGGCCAACTCAGGCTGTGCTCCGTCTTTAGTGCCAATAACCTGTCCTAAAAGTTCCCGTGCACTCTCAAGTGACAGATGGGCTGTTTCGACAAATTTTTGGATTTGGTCTAATTTATTTTGTTTTGCCATATTTTTAATTTACTTTTGATGTTTGGTTCTTTTTGGATTTTTTGAATTTTTATTTATTTTTTTGCTATCGTTTATTTTATTTCTTATTTTTTATGACTTTTTCTTGTCTATTTTCGTCCATATTTTCTGTTCGAATGTTCATTCATAAGTGTATCAGATATCTCAAGCTAGTCAACCACATATTTAAAAATTGGCATAGACTTGTCGTCTGGGCGGTTGGTTTCCACAGGTTCCCAGCCTGGCAATGAAAAGCTGTACGACACAATTCTCGTTCCTTTTTTTAATTCTTTTTTAAACTTTGGTGCTAGTTTTTTCATCGCTTTTGGAGTTAAAAAGCAAAAAACCACGTTTGCGCTGCTTAAGTCGCGAGATAAAAAATTATCCCCGCGAATTTCAATTAATTTGGAAAATCCC
>CAZBNI010000206.1:0-1575 GCA_964493105.1 uncultured Gammaproteobacteria bacterium | reverse complement strand
GCGGGTGCCTATCTGGATTGCTGATTACGTTTTGAGTTCGTATGGCACAGGCGCGATAATGGCGGTACCGGCGCATGATGCGAGAGATTTTGAATTTGCTACAAAATATAAGCTACCCATCATCCAAACAGTGGCGCTTGATCTTAATGAGTATCAGAAAAGTACGCAAGCGTTACAGGTACTTGATCGCGTTCAGAAAGCAGCGCGAAGGAAAGGACTCAATATATGGCTTTTGGGAGGACTGGCGTGCGCTTTTTCTGTGCGAGCCGTGTATCGTTGTTATGATGATATTGATCTTGTCGTAAAGAACAACGTTGATTATAAAGCTGCAGTAAAAATTATTACGGAAGCTGGTTTTCAACCTGACGGTACAAAAGAGATTAAAGGTGTGACTCTAACGAAATTTAAAGATACGCAGGGTATAAAGATTGAACTGGGTATTGATCAGAAAAAATGGGGACTTGTTGAGAAAGATTTTGAATTAGACGAAAAGACGCTTGGTTCAGTTACGTCACTAACGTTATCTAAGCGTTTTCTCAAAAGTGTAAAAGAGGTACAGCTACGTGACCGTGATGAAAAAAAAGACAAGACTGACCTTGAGTTTTTGCAGGGCCGTGTTATTAAAGAAGATGGATATGCAGTTAACTGCGGTGAGTTTAATGGATTAAAGACAGCCGAGTTCAAACAGAAAATTACCGCATGGCTAGAAAAAAACAAAGTGGGTAAAAAAACAGTTAATTATAAACTGCGCGATTGGCTTTTTTCCAGGCAAAGATATTGGGGTGAGCCGATCCCCATTGTTCATTGTAAAGAATGTGGAAATGTTGCAGTCCCAGAAAAAGAGTTACCATTAGAACTGCCTGATATAAAAAAATATGAACCAACCGGCACGGGCAAATCACCACTGGCAGCGATTGATTCATGGGTAAATACTAAATGTCCAAAATGTGGCGGATCTGCAAAACGAGAAACCAATACCATGCCACAATGGGCAGGCTCAAACTGGTATTTCTTGCGGTATTGCGATCCACACAATGATAAGATGTTGGCTGATCTAGAGAAGTTAAAAGCCTGGTTGCCGGTCGATTTGTACATTGGTGGTGCTGAGCATGCTGTATTGCATTTATTATATGCCAGATTTATTTATAAATTTTTGTTTGATATCGACGCAATCCCAAAAGAAGTTGGCGATGAACCATTTATCAAGCTAAAAAATCAAGGTCTGATCATGGGTGAGGACGGTGTGAAGATGTCCAAGTCCAGAGGTAACGTAATAAATCCTGATGAAGTAATAAAAAAGTATGGTGCTGATACCATGCGTATGTATGAAATGTTCATGGGACCTTTCGAAGATTCAAAGCCATGGGATACCAAGGGAATTATTGGTATAAAAAGATTTTTAAACAGATTGTTTGGGTTGATTGACATATACTTAAAATATTTTGAGGAGAAAGGATTAAAAATTAAGTGGCTAAATAATAAATTTCCCGAAAAGACACCAGATGACTTGCTAAAACACTTAAATAAAGTAATTAAAAAAGTAACTGTTGATATTGAAAATTTTAAATTTAATAC
>CAZBNI010000205.1:0-1589 GCA_964493105.1 uncultured Gammaproteobacteria bacterium | reverse complement strand
TGGTATAAACTTGTTACGACCAAAGGCGTAACTACCCAAACAATAAGTACTTTACTACAAAAAACAAAACATACCGAAATAATCCAGCCCCGTAGCTCAAGTTGGTCGTCACGACCTATTGAACTTAAAAATAATGTACCCTACGTGTTGTGGAACGATCCCACCAATAAAATTCACAGACTACAATGGCAGCTTGTCAATACGCTGATCAAACTTCTTGGCAATAATAGAAACCATCCACAATACGAACAAACGCGTAGCCTGCTCGATAAACGGCTCGCCTCAGATCAATTCTGGTGGGCATCGGCAAAACCTTGGTGGAGCCTGACAATCATCAAGAAAAAAACTAAAGAGCTAGAAAAAATCGCACTGCCCTTGAACGCCCCCCCACGAATACATAAACTGGCACAACAAATTATCACCACCGCATCTCTATGGCAACGTCAGAATAAATTTAAACGGATTGCTGACTCCTACCTTGCCAGTGATCCTGAAGATAGTGTCCGTATTATCGGCGGGAAAAAGATTCAAAAAAATTAAATTAATTAATATGTACTGGGCAAATTTCCTACACATTTACCAACCACCGACTCAAAAAGAATACTGGGTAAAAAAAATCGCAAATGAGAGTTATCGCAAAGTCTTTCAGGGCCTTAAAAAAAATCCAAAAGCTAAACTTACGCTTAATATCAACGCAATTTTGACCGAATTGTTTGACCAATACGGATGCCAAGACATTATTGCTGATATCAAAGAATTAGCAGCCAAAGGACAAATTGAACTTACCGGAAGCGCGAAATATCATCCTTTTCTCCCGCTTATGCCAAAAAAAGAGATTATCAGGCAGATTGAATTAAATACCAAAACCAATAAAAAATACTTTGGTAATGCATATAATCCAAAAGGGTTCTTTCCTCCAGAAATGGCGTATAACCGCACGGTTGGCGAAATCGTGTCAAAAATGGGCTTCCAATGGCTGATCCTTGATGAACTCGCGTACTCTGGAAAAACAAAGGATATTAACTGGTCAATATTATATACACTTAAGGGAATTGATAACTTTACAATTTTTTTCCGCGAGCGCGAGGCGAGCTTCAGGATTTTATCGGCAGAAATTGGCATGAGTGTTTTTTCAAGTGATATGCTGATCCAACTCCTGGGTAACCGCGTTGAAAAAAATGAATACCTCGTCACTGCGATGGATGGAGAAACTTTTGGCCATCACCGTCCTGGGCTAGAGCAACTCTTGTTTGACCTTTACAACAATAAAAAACTGATTGGCATAACGCTTTCTGAACTTCCTAGGTACTTTACACAAAAAAAAGAAATTGACCCACGGCCTTCTTCATGGGCGCTGATGAAACGCGATATTGAACAGAATACGCCCTACTCCCGCTGGCAGGACAAGAACAATGAAATCCACACTATGCAATGGAAATTGACGAACTTAGCGCTCGATGCAATGGAGCAAACCAAAAGTGACGATCCGTCGTATCGGCCTGTCCGAGAAAAACTTGATCGCGCGATCCATTCAGATCAGTACTGGTGGGCTTCCGCGACGCCGTGGTGGAGCATTGAGATGATCGAAG
>CAZBNI010000204.1:0-1610 GCA_964493105.1 uncultured Gammaproteobacteria bacterium | reverse complement strand
ACTCTTTCTTTGACTGATACTGTTCAGAAAACAGCGGCATTTAAAAAAGTTATCAGGAAAGTTCCGAAGGGAGGTTTTGTCGTTGCAAATATCATGGATGAAAATGTAGTACAAGCATTGAGTGCTGCAAAAAGCCGAGTGATTACCTACGGGCTGGGGTATGGAGATTATTATGCAACTCATATTGAACAACATGGCGAATTAACGAGGTTTGCCGTCAAAGGACTGGAGCGATTTGACTTAGCAATCAGAATGCCTGGATATCATAATGTACAAAACGCACTTGCCGCCGCTGTTCTTTCTATAGCTTTTGGCATATCGATTGAGGTAATTCAAAAAGCGCTGCTGGAATTCGGGGGGATCGAGCGAAGGTTTGAAATCAAAGGTACAAAAAAAGGAATAACCGTTATTGATGATTATGCGCATCATCCGACAGAAATCAAAGCGATTCTGCGGGCTGCCCGTGATTTTTTTCCAAAAAGAAAAATTTGGTGCGTATTTCAGCCACATAGCACCCATCGAACGCAGTCACTTTTTCAGGAATTTGTTTCAAGTTTTCAAAACTGTGATCGGCTGGTTATAACAGATATTTATAAGGTTGCTGGTCGGGAGCAGCGAGATGTGTTGTCTTCAAAAGAGCTGGTTCAAGCAGTTGCTAAAAAAAGAGATGAAGTGCTGTATAAAAAGAGCCTGAATGACGCAACAGAGTATTTGGCAGAGCACGTACAACGTGGTGACGTTGTCTTTACGCTTGGCGCTGGTACGATCACTGAAGTGAGCGACATGCTATTAAAAAAAATCAGCTAGTGCGGTCCATCGCTGCTAGCTGATTACATTGGCACAATCTCAAGAAATAGTGCCTGGTCTGTTTCGACGATTGTGCTATTTTGGCATAGCGGAATAATCATACAGTCCGCTGATGTTCTTAGCGTGTTCGGCGTACCACCGTTGATGACTAGGAAACCTAGCTGCTGGTTTTTACCGAATTGTATCCCTTGTTGAATCACTTTTATGATTGAAGGAATGTCCAGATCACACATAGAGCTTAACAGTACAGCTTCGTGCTCTGTATCAAAAAGCAGAGTGCCGGATGAATGTGAAATCAAGGGACGCAATTCGTATGCAGCTGATTCTGGATTTACCGAAGTAGACAGGCTGATAAAGCGCTGCAGCTGAACATGCTTACCATTCGTTAATATGATGCGGATAGTTGGCGTATATTCACTGGGCGAACATTGCTGCCGTGGCGCAATATCGGTTCGAGGATATTGAGAACATCGCATTGCGATACGAAAAAATCCAAAACAACTCGATTCGTCGATTGAGTTAATGTCAGTTTTTTCGAGAAGTCGTTGTATTACCTTGATTCGTGGTCCGGTAATAAAACCCCAGAATAGAACTAGGAATGCAACAACTATTATCGATATGCTGACAATAAACAGAGTATTCAAAGAGCATCACCTCCATTTTTTACCTGTCGGGTTTGAATATGTGCATTTGGCTCCACTACCGTAGCAAAATGTGGTAAAATGTCAATAGTATGCCATCATTACTAGCTCAACTAAAATCCCAACTTTCTGGCATTCGTGAAAATGAAGCATTAGCTCCGT
>CAZBNI010000203.1:0-1610 GCA_964493105.1 uncultured Gammaproteobacteria bacterium | reverse complement strand
TGGAAACAGTTCATTTTTATCCATAAATCAATTGTGGAAAACCAAAAAACCGTTCATTACAATGAGAAAGCCCTTCGACTTCGCTTCTTTAATAAAACTTAGAAGTTTT
The DNA here is from genome assembly GCA_964493105.1 of uncultured Gammaproteobacteria bacterium. GTDB lineage: Bacteria > Patescibacteriota > Patescibacteriia > UBA10025 > JAHIVO01 > CAZBNI01. Next base: position 1,501 of record CAZBNI010000203.1, on the reverse strand, counting down.
GCTCAGTGCCTTCGGAAAGCGAGGTGTGTATGGAACATAACCGTAACCGTTAAGGAGATCGACGTGGGTCTCTCCTTAACATGTACTTTGTTAATCTAAAATCTGAAACTGAAGTTAAGGAGGTATGTGATGAAACGCATACTACTGACGCTTGCAAGCGTCATGCTGTTAATCGCTGCCCTTGGAATGATCCAGGGCTGCAGTGAAAGTGAGAAGATCGTGGAGCCGGTGGTAATGGACGTTGGTGGTGACCAAGATCCACTGAATTTGGACGAGGTACCAGAATTTCTGACTGGTGCAGATGCAATTGCATTTTTAGAAAAGAATTGCTATGTGCCGGACGATGCTGAGCAGGTAAAAGAAGGTCCTTTGTCAAAAGCGGCCAGCTATCCATCGTATAGTTTTTGTTTAAACGTTCCGTGGATGTCTCAGTTACCCCCTGGTACGGATTGGAACAAAACAAATAACTGCGGTCAAACTTGTTGCGTTATGTTGGGTGGATATTTTAATCACGGTTCAGTCGCGCCCTGGGTGATTGATGCGGAAAATCGTTGGTTACGATATCCAACCCCGTATGGCAATACTACCGGCCCCTCAACTTTGCGAAATCTCTTATGGGGGTTTCACCGGTTACGTTTTCGATATTTTTGATGAAACCATGCCGGTCAGTAAAGGCAATCCAGATGGTCTCGTTTACTATTTAAAACCTGATATAAGTCCAGTCGAGTGGAATTTGATTATTGTTAAGCAGGCGAAGGGGAGTGATAGCTTTAAGGATGGAGTTGATATGATACTTGAGACGATATCATTAGGTAAATAATAAAAATATTAAGGGATATTGCATAGAAAATAAAATAAAATTCGTTATCATCATAGGTGGTATTTTGTTTATTATTATTGTCTTTGTAGTTTTTCTCCCCAAGGAGACTAAGCAAAATGTTAATCTAACCGCATCAGATGTTAATTCGACCTCACTCATTAGTAGTGAGCAAAAAAGACAAAGTGATATTTTTAAGCTTACTGAAAAAGGTCAAAATGGAAATAAGATTTATGAAAGTAATGTTTATAATTTCAGCATCACTCTTAACAAGACGTTTTCTTATAGACTTGAATTGGATGAAGTAGATACTAGTAATATGAAATTTTCTATAAGCTTTTTTTCACCGAATGATAATACAAGTGATAAAGTTAATAGGGATACTCCCAATGGTTTTAATTTTTCTGCTGATAATGCACTTGGCTTGCATATTTATGATAATTCTCAAAATATTAATGCTTCAGAGATATTAAAGTTTAAAAACTGGTATAAGGGGAATGTAATTGGAAGGGGTATCATTAATTTTGAGCAGGACGAAATTAATGATAAGCAAGTACTAATTTTACTGGAGAGTGATGGCATTGATTCAATAGGTCAGTATTTTTACTTTTTTAGAGAGAAATACATATTCGTTCTGGGCTCGGATGATTTCACAAAGGAAGAAATATTTGCGATAATTAATTC
>CAZBNI010000202.1:0-1612 GCA_964493105.1 uncultured Gammaproteobacteria bacterium | reverse complement strand
ATGCTTGATCGCCTCTATAAGCGCTGCATAAGTGTCAGTTAGGCCGTAACCACCGCTACTATAATATTTGCCTGCAATTACAATTTCCACCTTTTTCCGTTTTTTCGACTTTATGCGTCGAACCAGTTTTCTCCACTGGCCTAAATGTTGCGTACGATAGTTCAATTGAAAAAACTTTAAAATCTTACGGTCAAAATTTTGTTTGACGAATAACAATGGCAATTCATATATACTTTCGAGATCGGGCGCCATAATAACATTATCACCTGGCACATTAGTTTTTAAACCAAGAATGTATCTTCGTCGTTTATCCATCTCTACCTCACTCCTTAAAACTAAAAATTCTGGGATTATACCCATGCTCATTACCGTCTTAATTGAAATCTGTGTGGGCATTGTTTTTGGCTCACCGATATGTTTTGGCATTGGCACATAACTGACGTGGATATTCAGAACCTTACCCTGCATTTTGGCTTTCATAATTCTGCACGCTTCATAATACAACATATTCTGATATTCGCCTGCTGTACCGCCAAGCTCAATCACAACAATGTCGTTCCCTTCTGCAGCCTCTTTTATACGCCGAATAATCTCATCAGAAACGTGAGGAATAGCCTCAACGTCTTCACCTTTATAACCAAATGAGCGTTCACGATCAATAACTGTCTTATAAATTTGACCCATGGTTGTGAAGTTTTTATGTCCCATCTCTTGATTCAAGAATCGTTCATATGTCCCAAGATCCATATCTGCCTCCAATCCATCTCCACAAAGAAATGGATCACCATGTTCAATTGGATTGATAGTACCCGAATCAATATTAATGTAATTTTCACATTTAATAACTCCGACACGGTAACCTCGATTTTTTAATAAAAAAGAAATCGACGAAGCAACAACCCCCTTACCAAGGCCTGATAATACGCCCCCTGAAACGAAAATATAATGGCAACTTGATGAAATCATTTTTGTTTAATCGACATTAGTAATGAATATTGTTTATTGTTGATTATAATGGGAATTGTATGCTCACCAATCTCTTTGATTGGCTTGGCGAGTTGTATTGAATTCAAATCAATTGTTAAACCAAGTGTTTCTTTAACTTTTTCAGCAATTTGTGCGGCATTGATACCTTTAAAAAGCCGTCCGGCATTGCTCGCACTTTCCACAAAAAGCAAGTGAGAATTTTCAATTTGTGAAATAAGTTTCTCTTCGTCCTTCTTAAGCTGAATTTTATTCCTTTCCGCTACTTTAGTCTGTTTCGCAAAATCTGCTTTTAGCGCTTCAGTAGCTTTTGCCGCAAGACCGTTTGGAAATAAAAAATTCCTTGCATATCCATCAGCAATTTTTTTAATGTCACCGCGAGTTCCGATTTTCGGAACATTTTTTAAGAGAATTACTTCCATATAGTTATTTTAATACCTTATTTGAAAATCATCAAATTGCTTGGGTGTAACCTGCACTTTAATAAACCGAGAAACCACAGCATTACCCGGATTCGAGCGCAGCCACAGCTCAAATGCTTCCAGTTGCTTCAAAGTTCCTTGTAATGAAACCGCTACTGATCCATCATCGTTGTTTTGCACAAAACCACATAAATGCAACCTTCTCG
>CAZBNI010000201.1:0-1623 GCA_964493105.1 uncultured Gammaproteobacteria bacterium | reverse complement strand
TTTTTCATAATCTTTCAGTAATGGAATTCTTTCTTGGTATCCCGGGCACAATTGGTGGTGCAGTTGCTGGAAACGTGGGCACACCAACGACGTGGATTGATAAAGTTATTTCCGAAGTTGAAATCATCGGTGTGTCAAATCATGTTAAAATTATTCCAAGATCACAATGTGATTTTTCATATCGTTTTAGCAGATTCAAATATTCTGAAAGCGAGATTAACCTTGGGGCGAAATTTCAGCTGGAAGCTTTGGGTCAAAAAGAAATTCAAGCAAACATACAATCTTTTCTTGATAAAAAAGCACACCAGCCAGTCAATGAACAATCTGCCGGTTCGATTTTTAAAAATCCTCCCGGAGAAAAAGCATGGCAGTTGATCGATAAGGTTGGCCTTCGTGGTAAAAAAATTGGTGGCGCGCAGGTTTCAAATAAGCATTCAAATTTCATTGTTAACTTGGGTACTGCGCGAGCAGAGGATGTAGTTATCCTTATAAGTTATATCAAGCAGCATGTACGCGATCAACTCGGCACTCAGCTTCAGGAAGAAATTAAGTACATTGGCTTTTGAGATGTTGTAAAGACATTAAGCATCTGGTATAATGTAGTTTCATTAACTAGACCTACTAATACAAAAAATACAAACGCACCATTATGTCATTGTTATCAAAAATTGTCGGTGATCCTAACCAGCGAGTATTAAAAAATTTACGGCCGATTGTTAATAAGGTAAATTTGCTTGAAGGGGATATCCAAAAACTGTCCGATCAGCAATTACTTGCGAAGACGACTGAATTCAAAACCCGACTGAATAAAAAAGAAGAACGGCTTGACTCCATTCTACCAGAAGTACTCGCAGTTGCTCGAGAAGGTATCAAACGCGTTGTAAACCAACGCGCCTACGATGTACAGCTGATGGCAGCTATTGTATTGCACCAAGGCAAGATTGCGGAACAAAAAACAGGTGAAGGAAAAACACTGTCAGCGGCGATGGCAGCATACCTAAATGCACTTGAGGGTAAAGGGGTCCATGTAATTACTGTTAATGATTACCTAGCACGACGTGATACTGGTTGGTACGGTATTGCGCTGACAAGACTCGGACTTACCGTCGGATGTATCACGCATGAAAATGGATTTGTTTTGGATTTGGATTACTCTGAAGATGGAGTCGAGGATGAACGATTGGCGCACCTACGCTCGGTTCCAAGAAAAGAAGCCTATGCCGCAGATATAACGTATGGAACTAATAACGAGTTTGGATTTGATTACCTGAGAGATAATATGGCACCCTCGCGCGAACATATGGTTCAGCGCGATTTGCATTTTGCAATTGTCGACGAAGTAGACAGTATTTTAGTTGATGAAGCACGTACGCCACTTATTATATCGGCTCCCGCAGAAGAATCAACAGACCAGTATTACCAGTTCGCGAAGTTAGTTAATACCTTAGAAGAAGGTACGGATTTTAATATCGATGAGAAGATGAAGGCCTCTACTTTGACTGAGGTCGGAATCTCAAAGATGGAAAAGATGCTCGGAATAGATAATATCTATGAGGCAGAAGGCATCGAAACAGTACATCATATTGAGCAAGCGCTACGAGCACGGGCATTGTTTCGAAAAGA
>CAZBNI010000200.1:0-1627 GCA_964493105.1 uncultured Gammaproteobacteria bacterium | reverse complement strand
CAAAGAATGAATAAAATTGAGGGCATAATTTTTGACTGGCACGGAACACTCGCTGATCGCGATCACAGTATATTTGATTTTTCCAAAACAGTGCTAACTGAACTAAAAAATCGTGGGTACAAACTTGGACTTCTTTCAACAAGCAAAGATATTGAGAATCGAAAAAAAATTATACGGCAATCCGGAATCGCACATTACTTTGACGTAATCATGGTCGATTCTAAAAAAACGGTTGGACACTTTAAAACGTGCATGCAAAAACTTGAGATCACGCCAACATCAACCGCTGTTGTCGACGACAGAACCGTTCGCGGCATCAAATACGGAAACGCATTAGGATCTACCACATTTTGGATCCAGCATGGAAAATTTGAAAACGAACTGCCAAACAATGAAACCGGTGAACCAACGCATCGGATTGATACAGTGTCTGACTTACTAAATTTCATTTAAAACAATGTATTCTAGCCAGCGCCAGAGAAAAAACAATTATGAAGATATGGTAACGTCGTACTACGAAGTAGTCACAGAACTATTTCATAAGAAATGGGGTACACATTTCCATGAAGCGTTTTTTAAAAACTCTAGCGAAAGCAAGCAATCGGCAATGAAAAAAACCAATAGGCTCTTTTTACGTGATTCAAAGCTTAGACCTAATGACAACGCTATTGATCTTGGCTGTGGTATTGGAACCTTTGCATGCTACGTTGCCTCAGAAATCGGCTGTAATGTCACTGGCATTAATCTGTCCAAGTTTCAATTACAAAAAGCAAAAAAAATTGTGCGTCAAAAAAAACTACACAACGTCAAATTTCAGTACCTCGACATAATGAACTTAGGCAAGCTTCATAATAAATTTGATGCTGCTTTCTCTATTGCCGTCAACTGCCACCTTCCTGATAAGGTAAAAGCATTGAAGAATATCTATAAAATACTCAAACAGGGTGGTCGTCTCGTTATATCCGACTACCTCCAGAAACACACATTAAACCCATTTGAAAAAGAACTACTAATTGAACCCTTTAATCACTACTGGTGCTATCCGTATATGGAATCGGTAGAGGGTTATAAAAAAATACTAAAAGAAGTAGGGTTCACAATAATCAAAGCACGCGATGTATCTAAACAAGTAAAAAAGAATTTCGATATATACTATGATGTCGCACTCAATGAAATAAAGACCATGAACTACAAAAAAATGCTTTCATATATCAATAATCCCGCGATGCTAAAAAATTATAGAAAATATAGAGAAATCGCAAAAAATCAATGCTATGCAAATTTATTTGGAAAAATTTGCCTCGAAGCTGGGGTTTTTCGGTATGGTTACTTTGTTGCTGAAAAATAACGTATATAATTTATTATGATCACCATCGTCCCCACTTCCACTGCCGAACATATCGCGCTCAAACTAAAAAACAACAAGGATTTTAACGTAATCGTCCCTGACAAAAACAAAGATGGCAAAAGATTGTTTCCGGATGGAGAAGTGTATACAAAAATTACAAGCCTTGCTAAAGCAGCGGAACGCATTGTGGTGTTACACTCCGGCCAGCCTAATCCAAATGCCGGCTTGGTTGAGCTTGATATGACATTACAGATTTTAAACAGCGCTGGTATACAGAAT
>CAZBNI010000199.1:0-1629 GCA_964493105.1 uncultured Gammaproteobacteria bacterium | reverse complement strand
TATATGCCAGCAGCTAAAGATGTAGGTTGTACTAATGAAAAATGTAAAGAAAGCGTCTGGAAATATAAAAAAGAGTGGGAGGAGATGACGCGGCGTATCGGATTTTGGCTTGATCTTGATAATCCTTATGTTACATATGAGAATGATTATATCGAGTCATTGTGGTGGATTATTAAACATGTGTGGGACAAAGATTTGCTGTACAAAGGCCATAAAGTCGTCCCACATTGCCCGCGATGTGGCACAGCATTGTCCTCGCATGAGGTTGCGCAGGGGTACGAGTCAGTAACTGAAAATTCAGTCTTTATCAAGTTTAAGGTAGTTGATGAAAAAGATACATATATACTTTCGTGGACAACCACACCGTGGACCTTGCCTGGCAATGTCGCACTTGCTGTTGGAGAAACAATTGAATATGCAAAAGTCAAAGTTGGCAAAGAAGTTTATATTCTTGCGAAAGCAGTTATCGATACACTGTTTGAAAAGTATAAAGAGATTGAAACAGTATTAGGAAAAGACCTTGTTGGGACGAAATATGAGCAGCTGTTTATGATTCCAGCATTACAATCGGATACATCTCATCAAGTATATGTAGCTGATTTTGTGAATACAGACGAGGGAACTGGTGTGGTACATACTGCAGTCATGTATGGTGAAGATGACTATCAGCTTGGCGAAAAGGTAGGCCTGCCAAAACACCACACGGTTGATGAAAGCGGGAAATTCACCGATGAAGTGCCTGGGTTTGGCGGGAAGTTTTTCAAAGACAAAGAGGTAGAAAAAGGTATTGTGGAAGATTTGAAGAACCGTAATCTTTTATTGAAGGAAGAAACGTATACGCATGATTATCCGTTTTGCTGGCGCTGTGATACGCCGCTTCTGTATTATGCAAAAGACTCATGGTTTATCCGGATGAGCAGCCTCAGAGAGCATCTCAAGAAGAATAACGAAGAGATCAACTGGGTTCCTGGTTATATTAAGCACGGACGGTTTGGTGAATGGTTGAACGAAGTAAAAGACTGGGCTTTTTCCCGTGAGCGGTATTGGGGCACACCTTTGCCTATTTGGGAATCAGAGGATGGCGATCGGATTTGCATTGGTTCTCGGGAAGAATTAAAGCAATTAGCAAAAGATCCTTCAATTATCACTGATGATTTAGACCTGCATCGGCCGTTTGTGGATGATATTGTGCTGGTCAAGGACGGAAAAGAATACAAACGAATTCAGGAAGTGGCTGATGTGTGGTTTGACTCAGGCTCAATGCCGTTTGCGCAGTGGCATTATCCTTTTGAAAATAAAGAGCGAATTGATAAAAAGGTCAGTTTTCCCGCAGCGTATATTTCCGAAGCAATTGACCAGACACGGGGCTGGTTTTATACATTATTGGCGGTTTCTACCTTGCTTGAAAAAAGTGCGCCGTATAAGAATATAATCTGCCTTGGCCATATACTAGATAATAAGGGACAGAAGATGTCAAAATCTAAGGGAAATGTTGTTGATCCGTTTGAAATGATACAGAAATACGGAGCGGATACAGTTCGCTGGCATCTCTTTACAATGAATCAGCCGGGCGACTCAAAGCTGTTTGATGAAAAGCACCTTGGTGATGTGATGAGAAAGAACTGGATG
>CAZBNI010000198.1:0-1641 GCA_964493105.1 uncultured Gammaproteobacteria bacterium | reverse complement strand
GGTCAGTACCGATACGCTGCAGTTGAGATTGTCCCTTTGCTAAAGGATGAGGGAAAAACCAACATCGTTGAAAAACAGAAGGTTGTTTATCAGACAACACAAAACTTTTTTACTCAACATTTCGGTGGTGTGATACTCGGTATCTCGACAGTGCCTGATGCCCGATCCGTTTTTTTCGCTGGTGCACGAATGCAACTGACTGACCGTTTGTACCTAGGAGGGCAAATTGGTCATTCACTGCTTCAAAACACCCAGACAGTCGAACACGGTAGACAGGTTAATGCCTTTGCGCTGTATTATAATTGCTCACTCGCCTATCGCATTCATGAGTGGACGGCAGTTAGCGATTCGTCAGCTGATACCGTGTCAACGCTTAGCCTTTTGGTTGGCATCACGCGGATTGAAAACAATACTGTCGAAGGTTTTGATTACTTACTTATCCGGCGTCTATTCGAGTCCGGTATTGAGTATCAGTACAAATGGTTTGCACTTCGTTGCATGGTTGGTTATGGGTTTGATGACCTGTGGGACCGTAAGACAGTTGACTATGGTTTGTTTGCACGATTGCAGGCTATAGCCGTAGTCTTTGGACAATAACTCTGGCGAAAGGCAGATGATGAAAAGATTCAAATTTATTGCGCTGCTCTCGTTGGTGGCGATTGTCTTTTTCTGCTCGTGTAGTAATGAGAGTTACTGCCCTACTGTGCCGGTGGATCCTCCAGAGTCGCGGGTTGACACTGTCTATGTAGTAGTCAATGATACTATTGTTGACACTATGTATGTCGCGTGCGATACGTGTGCGTTTGAGAACTGTAAGACATTGGGTTCTAGAGACCATAGTGTTATGTGGTTTAACAACGATATAATGGTAGTTGTCGATGGCGATGGCGATAACCCACATGCGTTTGGCCACGGTATCAATATTTGCATTACTATGCGACTACGCGACGGTGAATATAATATCACGCTTGCCGCGTGGCGCGATAAGGTCAAGCCAAACCAGACGCTGAACGTGTATATAAACGGACAGCATACTGTTTGGTCACTTGGACAGCAGCAGTATAGCACCTTGCAGCTCTGATCAGATCAGAGCGATCCGAATACAAAGGCAGCCGATTTTTCTTTGAGGAATTGATAGCTGCCTTTTTTATATAAAAAAACCGACCTATTTCTTGTGTCAGGGCTGAACGTAGGTCGGTTAAGCGCACGTTGGACATCATAGTCCTGTTTGCGAATAGCAATTGCCCATATGGTTTGTACCACCGTCATTATAAGAACTGCAGTACCGTGATTCCTGCGAGAATGATACCAACTCCAACTGCAATCCACTTTAGCGTATTGAACAACTTCCGTCGGTTGTTGAAGGAATCGTCATCCTCACTCGCAACATCTTTGAGGTGGACACGCTTGATTCTTAAGCTACTGAATACCATAGCCAGGATAAACGATATCACTGTTGCGATTCCAAGGTACATCCACGTTTGCATACGATCACCTCGATTCTATTTGGTTTTTTGTATTTACTGATGATGTTTTCGTTAAATACTATATCGAAAACAGATTCTTGTCAATAAAAAACCGCCCGATATAATTATCGCGCGGTTGTGAATATCTAGCTTGTTAATCCAGGAAAAATGCGGC
>CAZBNI010000197.1:0-1646 GCA_964493105.1 uncultured Gammaproteobacteria bacterium | reverse complement strand
CAAAGTAAGGATTCGAATCCTATCGTTGTACTTTTGGAGTACATGGTCTCCTGTAATACCGATGATGTTGCCAGTAGCCGTAAGTTCAGTGATAGTATTCTGAAAAACGTTTATACGATTAAATTTATTCTCTGTTGTCGCATACAAAATACTATCTTCTGTTTCGCTCCACCATGCATTCTGAATTGGCATTTCATAAAATGAGTTAAGCAATTTAACTGTTTTGTCACTCGTGTCAAGTAGTGAATATGAGTTGTCGTTGTGATGCAGTAATAATTTTTTTTGATCAGCGGACCATGATATTTCATCAATTTGTTTTTGAATTTTTTTCTGTAAAATAATATCCAGTGAGCTGATTTGAAAAATTGAGAGGATGGTATCACTATACACTGCAATCAAATCCTGGTCAGGTGACTGTTGCACATTAATGACACCATCTAATACAGAATGAATTACAGCCGTTTCTTTTTTTAGTAAATGCACTTCTGTAATTTTGCTTGTTTCCTGCGATGTAACTTTGGCCATGGTAGTCCAATCATGATAACCTTCTTTTTTAATAGTCACGGTATATTCATCGGTCAGGACATTTTTAATTGCCATGGGTGTTTTTTTGGACTGTTCAACACCATTTAAAACAACTGTTGCGCCGCGTGGTTCTGTTTCTACTAATATTGCCCCGACTCGCTCTACATTTTTTGTACGAACATTGTAGCGCCAACCAGACGCATAAAAGATTAATGCGGGTGCTAGGATAAGGTAGGTAACAGCAATTGATATTACAAGGAATCTTCTTTTAAGAATATTCATAATACTTTGAATTTTAGCTTGTTTTATCTTATTTGTACATAAAATTTTACCTATAATCTAGATTTTGGTATACTGTATTGGTTGCGGAGTATCCGATATTTTTATAATAACCATATCCAGATTAAGAAAAAAAATGGCGAAGTTTAGAATAAAAGGCGGCATATCATTGAGCGGTGATATTACTGTGAGTGGCGCAAAGAACGCCGCTCTCAAGATGATCTCAGCATCGCTGTTGACTGATGAAGAGGTTGTTTTGACTAATGTACCTGATATTGATGACATTCGTACGTTACTCCTGATTCTTGAGAAGCTCGGAGCATCAGTTGATTTTTCAGATCACAAAGTAACGATCTGCTGCGCTAAAGTTCAATCATCCGAACCTGATTATCAGTTAGTAAAACACATGAGAGGATCAGTAGTCATTGTCGGGCCTTTGCTGGCGCGTTTTGGTAGTGCTACGATTCCGCAACCTGGTGGTTGTTTGATTGGTTCTCGCCCGATTGATACGCACATTAATGCTTTTCGACAATTGAATGTGGAAATAAACCAGGAAAAAGATCTGTACAAATTTTCTACTACTAAACTCAGTGGCGATACTATTGTGCTTGATGAAATGAGTGTTACGGCTACGGAAAATGCATTGATGGCTGCTGTATTAGCAAAAGGGAATACTGAGATCAGACTTGCAGCATCTGAGCCAGAAATTGAAGATCTCTCAACTATGCTTACTACCATGGGAGCAAAAATAAAGGGCGCTGGCTCAAACACCATTTCCGTTCAAGGTGTAAGTAAATTAAGAGGCGCACAACACCAGGTAATTCCCGATCGAGTTGAGGTTG
>CAZBNI010000196.1:0-1653 GCA_964493105.1 uncultured Gammaproteobacteria bacterium | reverse complement strand
GTTTTAGAGATCTTGTTTCTGATCAATGTCGCCTTGTGGGTACTGTTTGGTTTATATGGACTATTTGGAGCAGAAAGCATTAATCCGGATCAAGCAAGTACGATCCGCATCAATTCGGTTTTAATGCTTGTGTATGCTGGGATTTTTCTATTTATTGTATGGGGGATTAATAAGCGAACAAAATGGTCTTTTTATAGTGCAGTTGTGGTTTTGACAATCACGATTATTTTGACGATTATTGATCAAGTTGGGATTATTGATGCGGCTGTTTTAATCTTCAATATAGTATTGCTCGGATATCTGATCAAGAATAGAACCTACTTTTTATTAGACAAACAGAAAAAAATAACATGAATCTCTCTCTCAACTGGCTTAAGGAATTCGTAACGTATAAGCAATCGCCTGAAAAAATTGCGGAAATTTTTTCATTGGGCGCTTTTGAAGTTGAGAAGCTTATTGAGTATGGCAAGGGCCTTGAGGACATTGTCATAGGGGATGTTCGGACAGTAGTGAGTCATCCGGGAGCTGATAAACTGCGAGTGTGCAAAGTTGATGTTGGCAGAAAGCATCTCCTGAATATTGTGTGCGGAGCACCAAACGTGAAAGCGGGCCAAAAAGTAGCTATTGCATTGGTCGGTACAACCTTACCAAATGGCATGAAGGTGGAGCGAAGACGAATCCGAGGCGTTGATTCGGAGGGAATGATTTGTGCTGAAGATGAATTGGGGCTTGGTGAAGAGCACGATGGCATTATGGTACTTGATCCGTCGTTCAAAGCTGGTAAGAAGTTTTTACAGGCAATCAAGCTTGATGATACGGCATTGGATTTGTCGATACAGCCAAATCGGGCTGATGGTTTTTCTGTGATTGGTTTGGCACGTGAATTTGCAGCACTGAGTAACCAGAAATTTACTGAGCAAAAAGTAATTGTACCTGAAAGTAAAAAGGTAACCATGAATAAACTGTTATCAGTGCAAATTCGTGATTATGACTTATGCCAAAAGTATACGGCTCGGATTGTGCAAAATTTGAAGGTTGGACCGTCGCCTGTGTGGATGCAGTCACGTTTGCGCGTATCAGGCGTGAAACCAATCAATAATATTATTGATATTACAAATTACGTTATGCTTGAGTATGGGCAGCCCTTGCACGCGTTTGACTATTCCAAGGTTCATGGAAAGAAGATATTTATCCGTAAAGCAGGCGCTGATAAGCAGTTTCAAACACTTGATGGGCACATGCGAACGTTGTCCCCTGAAATGTTGATGATCGCTGATGGACACGGTCCTGTGGCTATTGCTGGTGTTATGGGCGGTGAAAATTCTGAGATTACCAAACATACAAAGGATATAGTCATCGAGTCGGCAATTTTCAAACCAGTCTCAGTCCGCAAAACGCGTCAAAAACTGGGACTTGTTACCGAAGCATCAACACGTTTTGAAAAGGGGATTTGGTGGAATCTTCCAGAACATGCTGCTGATCGTGCGGCACAGTTGATGGCAGAGTACGCTGGCGGCACAGTTGCTAAAGGAATTATCTCAGTAAGTAAAGATAAATCAAAGAAGCCAACGGTAGTAGCTGTCAGTATAGATTATATCAGCAGTTTGATCGGCCGGAGATTCACTATCGCTGAAGTGACAAAAAATTTAGAGA
>CAZBNI010000195.1:0-1680 GCA_964493105.1 uncultured Gammaproteobacteria bacterium | reverse complement strand
ATATTTAGTGTATCTATAACAATAAAAACTAAAAACTATGGCTAATCAAGATATTATCCAGTGGCTTAAGCAAGTACGCGCTGCTGGCTTTTCTGATGAACAAATTAAAAAACAATTACGAGCGACAGGCTGGTCAAATAATCAAATTAGCGAACTCTTTTCAGGATCCTACTCGCCAAAAAAAGAAGCAACAGAGATTGCTTCAATAGCGCAAGAAATATTACCAGCGGGGAAAAAGGCAAAAAGAGTTTCCGGCCCAAAACCAAAAAAGAAAACTGTCCTGCTAATTGCCAGCGCCATTCTCCTCATAGCATTACTTGGAGGCGGTGCTTTTGCGTACATGAAAGGATATTTGCCGCTGCCCTTTCTTGCGGATGATGCTGAAGAGCTACTCAAACAGTCGTTTGTAAAACTTGCTGATGCCAAAGGCGGCGAAGTTGGCTTTACGTTCCAAATCGTCAGCGAAGAACGAGCTTCAGGGCTTAAACCGTTTGACTTTTCCATAGATGAAATAGTTGGGGAATCACCGTCTCATCAAGCATCAAAAAACGCAACTGCCCAATCAGATTTATCACAACTTCGTACCGCACTCATACTCTATGCAGATGATAATAACAATACTTACCCGAGTACTATAGAAGCGGTAGCCCCGTCCTATGTCAGCACTGTTCCAAAACATCCGGATGGCGACGCATATACTTATACGGTATCTACTGATAAAAAAAGTTATAAGCTATCAACGAAATGCTTAGGCGGTGACACAGAAAAAGCGATGCTAAGCTCTGATGGTACCTCTACATGGTGCGATACGATTGATTCGTCCCTTAGCGCGTCCTCACTTTCATTGGTTGATGACGCACTCCAATGGATTCCTTCCGACCTTGATATTAACGGCGAATTTACTACGTTCACTACCTACAAATCAGAAGATCCGGAAAAACGTAAAAGTATTTTCACGCTCAATGGATCATTAAGTACGGGAGGAACAACCTTTAACATTGATGGAGAAGTGCGGCAAAAAAACCAAAAATCATACGTGCAAATTAGGCAATTTCCATCACTTATTTTCTTTGACGTAAGCGCACTCAAAGATAAATGGATTCTAATCGATAGTACAGACAAAGACGCTTCGCTCATGGGCTTAAGTGTGGAAGATATTACCGAGGGCGTTACCGAAGTGCTCCCGGAAAAAGAGGAAACCAAAGACTTGAAAAAAGAAATCCCTCACCTTGTTGATATTGCCTTTGATACGAAGGTTTTTGTGGCAACCAAAGACGGAAAAGAAACTATTGAAAATCACCCGACTCATCGCATTAAAATTACGGTAGATCCGCAACAACTTCCTGCGTTTGTTACTAAATATCGCAACAACGCTGAAAGCCGACAGGTAGACCTTACCAACGCAAGCAAATTAGGAAATATTGACGAAATGCTGACCAACCTAGCAAAGCCAGAGTTTATTCAGCAGGCCACTGAGTTTTTCAAAAATACCTCTTTTACCGTATGGGTAGATCAGTCAGGATCAAAACCACGAAAAATCATATGTGATATCATTATTATCCCTCCTGAAAAACTTGAAAAATTAAAAAATAATCAAATCAGGTTTAGCTTCGGACTTACCTTTAATCATCTGGGAGAAGAACCAAATGTCTCAACGCCAAGTGATATCATCACATTGGA
>CAZBNI010000194.1:0-1729 GCA_964493105.1 uncultured Gammaproteobacteria bacterium | reverse complement strand
AATAGTTACCAATTCTTGCGGCGCAATATCAAAAAGCACGCTTTGTGTATAAACATCATTCCCAATTTGAGCGGATGTTTTAAATACGTAAGTTGCGCTACTCACTAAAGGTTTAAGCTTAAATTTCTTTACAAATGTGCTCATATCAACCATAGCACTATCTTCAAATTTACCAATACTTACAAGCAGCGAACCGTCATCCATTAGATAATAAAGTTCGTGTTGGAAAAAGGCTTCAGTTGGCGCACTTTCCAGTAATGGAACAAAAGTAAACTGCATGGTCACCTCTTCCCCTGCCTTGTATTGAAGCTTATCATCCAGCAATTTCATATTAAAAAGGTAAAAACCCATCTTATTCTCTTGTAAAAAACGACTCCAAAGATGTTCTGCTCCAACCAATTTCACGGCTGTTTCTTTATTGAGACTCAACAGTGCCGGCCTTACATCTGACTCTGTTCCTGACACCATAAAAATATGCCGTTCTATAAAAACGCTCCTCTGCCCTGATAATTCAATCGGTGAAAAATTATAAACAATTACCGAATGTTCCCCTGCATCGAATGAAGAACCGTAATTTGTCCAAGACCAATTACCATACGCATCACTCTCCACAGTTACATAAAATGGCTCAGAAGTAACTTCCAATATCACTTTACTGTATGGGTAAATAACCGACCCTTGAAAAGTAACAAGAGGGGCGGTAACAATCCTTTCATCTGCCGATGTTTCTTCCGCTTCCTCTTCTAACGGTGTAATAAACCGATATTCAGAAGATCTAAAAGTATCTGTACTGGGCAGCTCGGCCGTCTCCCGCAACGGCGGAGCAAGCTTTACCGGATCATCAGGTACAACCGTTACGTCAACACTCACAGAGGATTGAGAGGCAAAAAGCGAACTAAGCGACGGTTGTTCAAAGACTAAATAAAGGAACAGATAGACTGTTATCGGAACCAACCATACCAGTATAATTAATATTATCTTAATTATCTTTCCGTTGCGATCAGTATTTTTCATAAAAAACAATATATTCCTCCTGATTGCTATATTATATTTTAATTATATCAATAAATAACAAAAGTTTCCAGACTGTTTAATTATTCAAGAATGTAAAATAACGCAAATGACACGGATTACAGCACAGAAAGAACAATCATTTCTTCTTTTAAAATTTAAAAAAACACCGACTTTTCTTCCGCCGTCGTGCTTTTTTATTTGAACAGCAAACTACCCCGGCTCAAAGTCGGTTATTATTGTTATTGGTCTGTGCTGTAATCTGTTTCATAGCTTATTAGGGATAGCGCGGACGAACCCAAAAGTCAAGCTTTAATCCCCTTTTATAATCTTTTTCTCTATGACGATAGCAACCACAATCAATACAATCGTTCCGACAATATACAGCGCGCTCTCCAGCCCCGAGGCTGATAAAATGCGTTCGCCAAAAAATGTTAGGATCAGTAGGTTAAACGTAAAACCAATGCAAATAATTGAGAAAAATCTTTTGTACGTTATTTTTGATGTGCCGACAACAAAACTGATCATATCAATCGGAAAAACTGGTATAACATATACCATCCAAATCATAAGACGATTTCGATGCAAAAACTTATCAAACCTTTCAAGCTTATGTGATTTGACAATCCTTACTACAATCGGACGGCCAAGTTTACGTGCGATCCAAAATGCAATCGTGGAACCAATAATATTTCCGACCCATGCGTACAGAATTCCC
>CAZBNI010000193.1:0-1823 GCA_964493105.1 uncultured Gammaproteobacteria bacterium | reverse complement strand
CCTGCCACTCCTGGCTGTTGGCCACCATCGCAGTCACACAACACTTGTCTATCAACTAGTCACATATCACTTTGTACATTAACAACAAAATAAAGGTTGTCCACGGCCTGGGATACAATATTTGCGACGAAACAAAACCGTATCCTGGAGAGGCCAATGAACAACCTGTCTATCTATCATAAACTTTTGTCGCGATTCTGCCAATGGTTCCCGAAAGAGCGGATTACCCGCAAACGCAACCTTGCCTGGTTGGTGACTGGAATGTACCTGAGCGGCAGCGTGCATCTGTCCTATATTGTACGAAAGCTTCCGATACCCAGCCAAGATCTGAGTTTGGTGAACCGCATGCGCCGATTTCTGGACAATCCGAGAATTGTTGTGCGGGAATGGTATCGACCGGTTGCCACCCATATTCTTCAGGCGTTCACCGGGCAATCGCTGCGCCTGGTGTTGGACTGCACCAAGGTGGGGTTTCGGTTTCGCATGATGACGGTCAGTGTAGCCTACCGAAAACGTACGCTTCCTTTGGTATGGAGCATCCATTGCGGACCAAAGGGACACACTACCGCAGAGCAGCAGATCGAACTGTTGACCTACGTGCGTTCTCTGATGACGAACTACAGCGAGGTTTGGGTGCTGGGAGATACTGGATTTCAATCGGTACGCCTGCTGAAGTGGTTGGCTCACCAGCAATGGCATTTTGTGATCCGGCAAACCGGCAATATTCAGGTTCGCTGGCAAGGGCAGGACTGGATCCGGTTGGTTGACCTTGGCTTGCAGGAGGGAGAAACCCGGATTATGGAATGGGTGCGCCTGACTGAAAAGTACAATGCAGGCTGGTTCTGGCTGATCATGCATTGGGAAAAAGGCGAAGATGAGCCCTGGTATCTGATTTCCAATCAATCCGGTGGAAGAAACCTGATCCGCAAGTATCAGGTGCGCATGTGGGTCGAAGAAATGTATGGTGACATGAAAGGGCACGGGTTTGATCTTGAAGCGACCCATCTGGATGATAGCGAGCGCATTTCGCGTTTGGTACTCGCCGTCAGTCTGGCGTTTGTCTGGCTCATTACCTTGGGCGCAGCTGTGACAAAACGTGGTTTGCGTTACCTTGTTGATCATAGAAGTCGTCGTGACAAAAGTTATTTTCGGATCGGTTGGGACTTTCTCGCTCGTTGCTTACGTCTCAATGAACCTGTTCCTCTCCGTTTCGATCCTGTTTTATAGAAAGTGATATGTGGCTAGATTCGAATTTATGAATGTCGTGATTATTCAGGACATAGTGGAAGTTTCGAAACGAATTTAACTGGAATCGGAGTCCGGCTTGATGAAGATAAGCGTGAAAATTTAGAAGATGATCCTTATTCCGTATCTATGAACGTATCGAACGAAAAACTGAGAGCAAAAATCTATGTATTTAAGAAGGGGAAAGAAAACACATATCGAACAAATGAAGGAATAATTTTCTCAGTTAACGGGCAAACTCATGGTTATCTTTCAAAAAACTTCTTCAGAAGAAAAAAAGTTGGAATGTCATATCTTGCAGATTCGTTACTTGTAATTGTTGATTGTAGTCATATATCTCCAAGATCTCGAGAGGTTCTTTTTATGCCTAGTAGAGATAGGATAAGGGATAGTGAGTTGAAGAGCTCAATCGAAAAGGAATTAGAAGATATTATTAGTAATAACCCAAGATTAAGAGACTTAAATCAACGTCGACGAAGAGAAGAAGTTCAGGCAATGCTGAGTGATGAGAGACCACTGAGTGAAATTCTACAAGATTTAATTAAAGATTCGCCCACTTTATCAGATTTATTTCTAAA
>CAZBNI010000192.1:0-1834 GCA_964493105.1 uncultured Gammaproteobacteria bacterium | reverse complement strand
TGATTTAATGCCCAGTTGGCGGCATATGCGCAACACTCTTTTATCATTTACATCTATTCGATGATATCTTTCCAGATCATCCCGAATTCTGAGTCAAGTCCGAAAAAGTGTGTACTTTCCCTCGGTTATGTAGTTAGGCAGCTGCGACAGATTTATTGGCAGCTTGGTATTGGTAGTAATCCTCCATTGAGAGGTATTTCTTGCCGGTGGTCCATTTCTCGTCCTGTTCCATAAGCATGGCTCCAATCAGGCGAATCAGTGAAGCTTCATTCGGGAAGATGCGGATGACACGCTCTCGCCGACGGATTTCCTGATTTAACCGTTCCATACTGTTGCTGGTTCTAAGCCGCTTGCGATACTTCTTAGGAAGACTCATAACAGCCATTACATCATCAAAGCCTAGTTCTAAAGTTTCCATGGCCTTCGGTGCTATTTCTGCATATGTTTCAAGCATTTCATCCCTAAGAGATTGAGCAATTTCAAGCTTGGGAGCATTGTAGATTTCTTTCAAGCATTGCTTGATTTCAGGTTGTAACCGTTTGGGTGTTTTATCTAAAACATTTCTTGAGAAATGAGTCTGGCATCGCTGCCATGTGGCGCCATGAAAGTTCTTTTTCACAGCATTTACCAAACCGCCATGGTTGTCGGAAACAACAAGATCAACACCTGTAAGCCCACGTTCTTTTAAGGCTGAAAAGAACTCGCTCCAGCTGGTCTCAGATTCGGAATCAGCAACGCTGAAGCCCAGTATTTCACGTTTTCCGTCTTCACGGACACCGATGGCGGATAACAACCCTTTTGAGCGTACACGGCCGTTCTCGCGTACTTTGGTGTAAAGTGCATCAGCGATAACGAATGGATATTTACTGGTTAGTTTTCGGTTTCTAAATTCATTGACGATCGGATCCAAGTTCTTGCAAAGATCCGATATAGTTGATTTGGAAAATTGCTTGCCGCATAGTTCTTCGGTAATCGTGCTGACCTTTCGAGTAGATACGCCGTTGATGACCATTTCCATCATAGCTAGTACAAGAGCTTGCTCGCTGCGCTGATACTGGCGAAACAGCGTAGTTGAGAACTTACCGTCACGAAGGCGTGGAACTTGCAGTTCAATAGTTCCAACGCGAGTTGTAATGGTTCGCATGCGGAATCCATTGCGGTAGCCGGTGCGTTTCTCAGATCGCTCGTAACGATCAGCCCCAACCTGCTCACTTGCTTGAGCATTAAGCACCTGGTTGAGGATGCATTCCAGCAGCTTGGAAAAGGCTTCATCTTTGCCGTCTGAAGTAAAAAGTCCGTGCAAAATTTCGGAATCTAGGGTAACATTAATCTGAGTCATTTGGTATTTCCTCCTCGGGTTGATGGTTTTTAGTTAACTCTATTTTATCCGAGGTTGAATCCAAGTGGCTCATTTTTTTGGTTTTTCGAATTGTTGAGTAGACTTGTTTCTCTCAATAATAATTGAAACAAGCCCCTCCCAGAACCGTGCTTGCGCTATTCCCGCACACGGCTCCTCATGTAAACCTTCACACAAATATCAACTCTCAAAGAGACTCACATATACTTTTGGTTTCGGAAATGGATTTGCTTCCATCAAAAGTCGAAATTTCATCCATGTGTAACTGTTCCTTTGGCTTCTTCTATTCAGCCATTTGAAAAGTAAATTTCGCACACGGTAATGGAAGCTGTGAAGCATAGGTGCATTATCAGAAATTCCATAGTATCTGTAGTGTCCCGTAAGTTTAATCCCAATTTTCTTGATCAGCTCTTTTACCGGCAGGGTACGGTTAAACTTTATCCACTCTTTCATTCTGGAAAGTGCCGCTTTGTATTT
>CAZBNI010000191.1:0-1855 GCA_964493105.1 uncultured Gammaproteobacteria bacterium | reverse complement strand
CGAATTAAGGGAGAAGGGATACGGAAATAAAAAAAACATGAAGAAAAGTATTTCCAAAAGAAATAAAGTAAGAAATATCCTTTTAGCTATCTTACCCGGCCTAATTGTTTTTGGTTTGGTTTCTGCTGCCAGCATCTATTATGATTTAGACCTTCCCAAGATCATTGTCCAAGAAAGCCAAAAAATTATCGGCCAATTAGAAACTACGGCCACCACCACCTTAGCTACGCTCTCCGGTCGAGTTGGCATTGGAACAGATAGTCCCGGGGCAAAGCTATCAGTATCTGAAACTATGGAAAGAACATTTATTGAATTAATTCCAACAAATGAATCATCAACTGGCACCTATGGAGAGATTAAATTCTGGGGTGATAAAGATAAAACTTCTGGCCGTTATGCAGCAATAAGAGGTGTTAATACAGGAGGGACCGACCAAAATGAATTAGCATTTTTAACTGGCTATGGTGATTCAGTGTCAGAAGTTCTAAGAATAGATGACCAAGGCGCATTAATTGTTAAACCAATTGCAGATGATGCGAATAATTTTAAAGTTTTACAAGCTGATGGCGAGGGAGCGTTTTTTGTTGGGACTTGGGCTGGAGGAGATGGCTTTGCGAAAATTTACGATGCAAGCGAAAATGTAAGTATTTTACTAAACAGTAATGGTGACTCCTATTTTAATGGTGGCAACGTCGGCATCGGGACAACAACAGTAGGTTCAAAATTGACAATCCAAGGCACTTCTACCACTCCTTTACTTAATGTAATGGCTTCATCAACAGCCTCAGCTCTATATGTCAGTAATACCGGCAACGTCGGCATCGGGACAACGACGTCTACATACGCGCTCAAGGTAGTTCGCAACCTGCCTACAAGTGGTCTTGTTTCGTATCAGAACACTGCAACTGACGGTTACAGTTCGTTCGATCTTAACGATAGTAATGATGCACTCCAGTTCTCGTTTGGTTATGCGAATTCAGGCGCCCCCATCCTCGCGAATACGAACTACATAAACGCCAATTCTGGCAATCCGATCTTGTTCCTCGTATCGGATATTGAAGCATTCCGTATCGCCTCAAATCGCAACGTCGGCATCGGCACAACCTCACCCAATGCTCGTCTAACGGTAACCGGCACTTCATCTGCTCCTACTGCTGTATTATTCAATGTTGCTTCTTCTACTTATAGTTCTTTGTTTAATGTCCAATCCAGCGGCAACGTCGGCATCGGGACAACAAGCCCGGAGTATAAGCTTGATGTTAATGGTGATATTCGTTTTAACTATGGGAGTGCTATTTATTCAGGTAACTTTACTTATAAAAAAGTATTAGAGACAGATTGGGATGATAGCATTGGCCAAGATTGTACATATTTATATACACCTGGGACACAAGCAGGTAATGCAAATGTCAAAATAGCGATTTTAAGCAACGGTAAAGTCGGTATCGGGACAACTACGCCGGGATACAAATTAGATGTATATGGTGATATTAACATTCCCACGGGAAGCCAATACAAGATTAATGGCGTTGACCAGGCTTTTGACAAATGGACTGCCGGGACAGGGGATAATATTTACCGTCTAAACGGCAACGTCGGCATCGGCACAACGAGCCCGGATGCGAAGCTGGAAGTCTATAACGGAGCTACTAGATTATGGCATAATGGGACGGGTTTTTATACAGATTTTTCCAATGACAATGAAATTAATACATTTACATCAACTGGTAGTTCGACCACCATGTATCTTCAATATAGCAGTGGGGCTTTAGATATTGGCGACAGTAATTTATTTGTAAACAAAAAAACTTCCGGTTCCGGTGTGATTATCGATGCGTCCGGCAACGTCGGCATC
>CAZBNI010000190.1:0-1875 GCA_964493105.1 uncultured Gammaproteobacteria bacterium | reverse complement strand
TCGACATCTGGAGTATTGCTCTCAATCACCTCCCAGTTACTGATAACTCCTTTTTGTCGGAGCTTTTCCTTGATTTCATTCTTTTTGGTAGTACCAAGATTCTCGATCGTATTTTTCAATTTGGTCTTAAATTCCTGTGCCTTGTCTGACTTCTGAACATTTTCCATAGCATTTTCCAATCCTTTTGCAGAATTTTCCATTGCATTGAGTACCCCCTCCTGCGCACTTTCAGGTACCTTATCATACACCTTTGCCAGTACTTCCTGCTGCCGTAACTGATTTGCTTCGAGTTTTTGGACCAGCGCATCAACGTCCTTACCTTTTTCGTTTGCTTTCTCGGTTTTTTCATATGCTGCCGCAAGCCTATTCTCAAACTGCAACAGGTGTTTTTCAGCTAATTCCGATTTGCCCTTTTCGATCAGCTTTTCTGCTTCAGCCATTCGCTTCATTGCCAGCTTTGATTCGAGCTCAGCTTTTTTTACTGAATCAAACGTAAAGAACCGTTGCACGCCTTCCCACCAAAGTTCAAGAGTAAAAAGCTTTGAGTCCGGCAATACGCCGGCATCCGGTAATTCTACGGTCTCGGCTGCATGTGAAATGCTGGTTGCCGCAACGAAAACCAACACTACCACGGTTAGAATGAGTGAGATTGTTTTCATATATTTTACTGTTACTAATTATTTATATTATATAAACTACCTCGCAACAAGCTACGAGGTATTAGATCCCTTCGAATAGCTTGAGTTGATTGTGATGGATTTGAGTGTATTCCATGCCCTGCTGTTGAACGTACTGCCTGATGACCTCCTCATTGCCCGCCTTGCTGACCGTGTTGATGTAATAGCCCTTTGTCCAGAATTCACCGCCCAAGAGAAGTTTTTTGACGTGCGGTAGACGGTGGAAGATTTCTCTGGCAGTAATGCTCTTCACGTTCTGGGCAAGGGATGAGGGACTCGTCAGGGGTACGCTTTGGATGAGAAAGTGAACATGATCATGGTCAACGCCGATTTCCACGAATCGAATCTCGTACCTTTTCTCAATCTCCAGACATACTTGCTTACGAGTCGGCGGTACTTGGCAGGACAAACGAGATGGTACAGGATCAATGAAACGTTATGTGGTTTCTTTATGTTCTCTGACATACCACCATACTACCGTATGTCAGGACCCCGAAGCCTGCTTCGGGGAAATCTATTTCATTATACTTCCTCCCAACGTGCCTCATCCGGAAACGCACAGACGAACGCATATCCCTGAAAGCTGCGTTGGATAGTACCGCAGCCAAGGTCTTTCAAAAACTTCGTCATCTCCGTAGTAATCTTTTTGGGGACAGAAGCATCGCTACCTTTATATTCAATCTCCACAAAATCACCATAGCCTTTGACCGTATCAACGGATACTTCCCAATCTTTGTGGTTCCACACTTTGCGCCGCTTATCAACCGTCACCACTTTTTTGTAATCTAACGCAGTAAACATATTGCGAATCTCGCCGATATCGTTGACAGGTGTTTCGTATTCGTCACAATGGTCAGCTTTTTTACTACCCTTGTCATAGATCCAGTGTTTGTAATTGAGTGATTGTTTGCCATCACTATCCAGCAATCGGAGCCACTCTTTGACCGGACGGACTGCAGTGAAGTCGCGGTGGTACGGGGTGTAGTATTCATCTATTTGGAGGTTGTCACACTGAAACTTCCCTTCTTTCTCCATAAGCTCAAGAAGGGGCTTTACGTTTTCAACACGTACTTGTATTTCAATTTCTTTTCCCATGTTTGTATCGTACCCTTTCGTTAGAAGAAAATCAACTTCTAAATTGGTTGCAAAAGATAAGATACACCGGTAACATCCCTAAGATACCAAAAATGGTACAATA
>CAZBNI010000189.1:0-1933 GCA_964493105.1 uncultured Gammaproteobacteria bacterium | reverse complement strand
AATACAAATACTGTGAAGGAGCTTTTTGAGCAGGGCGTGTCATTAATTATCACCGTTGATTGCGGTATCGCAAGTAAGGATGAAATTGATTTGGCAAATAAAAAAGGCATAGACGTTATCGTAACTGATCATCATGAAGAACCGCCAGAGCCGCCTCCCGCATACGCGATTATAAATCCACATGTTAAAGGCGAGCTCTATCCATGTACCGTACTGTCTGGCGCCGGCGTTGCGTTTAAGCTGGTTCAGGCATTGTGTCAGCGCGATGGCGGCAACAAGCTCAAACAAGGATATGAGAAATGGCTTTTGGATATTGTGGCGATTGGAACGATCGCTGATTTGGTTCCGTTGATTGGAGAAAACAGAACTTTGGTTCGTTATGGAATTATTGTGTTACGTAAGACGCGGCGGGTTGGTTTACAAAAATTAATGGATAGTGCCCGCATAACAGCGTCTACGATTGACACAATGAATATCAGTTTTGGAATTGTGCCGCGACTCAATGCAGCAGGTCGTATTGATCATGCGAACACGGCATATGAACTGCTGATTACAGAAGATCAGGAGGAAGCTGAGGAATTAACACAAAATTTAGACACAACTAACCATGAACGGCAAAGAATTACTGAGCGGATTCTCAATCTATCACGTGAGCAAGTAGGTACAGCGGAAAATGAAAAACTACTCAGTGCATGTGGCAAGGGGTGGGAGTTGGGAGTTGTTGGTCTCGTTGCCGGTAGATTGGCCGATGAATTTTCAAGGCCGGTTTTGATCATGGGAGAAAAAGAGGACGGAAATGAAATTGTTGGCTCGGGACGGTCTATTCCTGGATTTGATATTACAAAGGCGCTTGTAGAGTCCCGAGAACTGCTTGATCGATTTGGCGGCCATGCGGCGGCATGCGGCTTTACCGTACTTAAGGAAAACCATGATGCATTCATTAAAAAAATGCGAGAAATCGCCGAACGTGAAATTTCAGATAAAATCACTGTAAAGCAGATCGCAATTGACGCAGAAATAACGTTGCCAGAAGCGAGTTGGGAGCTTGTCGAGGCATTGGAGCAATTTGAGCCGTTTGGAGTGGGGAACAAACATCCACGATTTGTAACGCCAGGCTTGACGATTGAGGATGTACAACGCGTTGGAAAAGAAGGAAAACATCTGCGTCTGAAAGTACAGCACAATGGTGTAACCAAAAAGGTAATCGCGTTTGGTTTTGGCGAGAAATGGGGCGACAAATTACAGACCGGTGAACTTGTGGATATGGTCTATGAGTTATCATTTAATGAATGGAATGGCAATCGTGAGTTGCAACTGAAACTGGTAGACATCAAAATTTGCAATTGATAGACTATACGTATGGCGATAAAAAAGCTAGAAATTTACACTGACGGAGGCGCGCGGGGTAATCCAGGGCCTGCTGGGATTGGAGTCGTTATTTGGAATGGTAATGAGCTGGTTGGTACCTACTCAAAATATATTGGGGAAGCAACGAATAATCAGGCGGAGTATGAGGCGGTTTTATTGGGACTGCAACAAGCAAAAAGATTAAAGGCAGAAAAACTTGATTTTTATATGGACAGCGAATTGGCCGTGAATCAGCTTAACCGTAAGTTCAAGATCAAGAATTCGGATCTTGGTTCACTCTTTGTCAAAGCTTGGAATATGATGATTGGCTTTACATCTGTTCAGTTTCATCACATTCCGCGAGAGAAAAACAAAGAAGCTGATAAACTCGTTAACCAGGCAATTGATAGCCGCCGTTAACTCCTGCTAATAAGGTGAGGAGATTATTATGCTCTACGATATTTTATTGGGAATAGCTTTGGTGCTTTTCTTTTGTTTTGGATTTGCCTGGTTTATTTCATCCAAGATAATCAAGCAGCCCAGAAAGGTACTAAAGCACGAGTGGCGGCGATATGATTTGCGTCCT
>CAZBNI010000188.1:0-1954 GCA_964493105.1 uncultured Gammaproteobacteria bacterium | reverse complement strand
TTCTACCATGAACCCTTAATCTAGGGGTGTTACCTATGTATCTCATCTTCCGCAGAAATAAAAAAAACGAGCCTAGGTTTCACTTTTTTCCAGAGAGCGGCTTTTTATATACTATCGGAAATGTTATACTTCTTTATATGGAGTTTACAAAACAGGACATAGAAAAACTCGCTTCGCTAGTTCGAATAGAGTTATCTGACGAGGAAAAAAAGAGGTTTGTGGAACAATTGTCTTCTATTGTGCACTATGTTGACCAGATTCAGGAGGTTGATACTTCAGACATTGAACCTCGTTCTATTACAACCGTAGAAAAAAACGTATTTCGCAAGGATAAAAAAATACAATGTAGGGACAGCAATCGCAGTATTGATCAATTCCCGGAGCGTTTTGGTAACCTTAATAAAGTTAAAGCAGTACTGGGGAACGGAGATGAAGCTTAATGATTTTACAATAGAAACAGCGCATCAAGGCCTGGTGGCAGGCGATTTTTCATCGCTTGAACTTACTGAGGCTTATTTGGAGCGTATCAAGAATGTGGATGATCGCGTCGGTGCATATATTGATATTCTTGCTGATAGTGCACGTGAGCAGGCACAAGCAGCTGATCAGCGGATACAGCGAGGAAGTGGAGATAGCTTAACTGGCATTCCTTTTGGTATCAAAGATCTGATCCTGATTAATAATACTATTACGACAGCCGGTTCAAAAATTCTTGAAAATTATACTGCAACCTATGATGCAACAGTCATTCGCCGCTTAAAAGAGGCCGGAGTAGTATTTCTTGGAAAGACGAATCTGGATGAGTTTGCTATGGGTTCATCTACCGAAAACTCAGCATTTAAGAAAACCCACAATCCTTGGAATCTTGATTGCGTGCCCGGGGGTTCATCAGGGGGCTCATCAGCAGCGGTAGCATCTGATCTATGTGTTGCGTCGCTTGGTACTGACACCGCCGGATCAATACGACAGCCCGCGGCTTTGTGTGGAGTTGTGGGCCTGAAGCCAACGTATGGACGCGTTTCACGGTACGGTGTTATTGCAATGACCTCTTCGCTTGACCAGGTAGGGCCTATTTCAAAAAATGTTAAAGATGCTGTATGCATCTTCAACGCAATTGCCGGTATTGATTCATATGATTCAACAACTTCAAAAAAATCAGTGATTGATATTAAAAAAATTACCCAGTCAATTAAGGGAATGAAAATTGGCGTACCAAAAGAATATTTTGTTGAAGGAATGGCAAAAGAGGTTCGCGAGCATGTCGAGAAGGCCATTCAGCAAATAAAAGAATTAGGAGCACAGGTTGTAGAAGTAACATTACCGCTTACTCGGTACGCACTCGCAGTATACCAATTGACAGCAACGTCGGAGATTTCTACAAATATGGCACGGTATGATGGTATGCGGTATGGCTATTCAGTGGCCAACAGTCCACAGGCTACGGACTACGGTCTAAAAGAAGTTTATTCAAAATCAAAGGCAAAAGGGTTTGGCGATGAAGTAAAACGCAGAATCATTTTAGGAGCCTATGCATTATCAGCTGGTTATTATGATCAGTATTATGTAAAGGCCCAGCAGGTTCGTACATTGATTCAAAGAGAATTTAATGATGTTTTTAAAAGCGTTGACTGTTTAGTAGGACCGACATCACCAAGCGTTGCATTCAAACTTGATGAAAAGTTTTCAGATCCGCTAACGATGTACTTGTCTGATATTTACACCGTACCTGCGAATATCGGCGGTGTCTGTGGTATTTCAATACCCTGTGGATTTGTTGATGATTTGCCAGTTGGCTTACAAATACTTGCAAGGCCGTTTGATGAGAAATCATGCTGTAGAGTTGCATACGCATACGAACAAGCAACTGACTGGCACACCAAAAGAGCCTTACAATAATTGACAAGCATGTAGTGTCGATATAAGATATAGGTAGTTTTAGCAATAAATTATAATT
>CAZBNI010000187.1:0-1958 GCA_964493105.1 uncultured Gammaproteobacteria bacterium | reverse complement strand
TTAGCCAGTATACTTTGTATGAATACGGCAATGGGTTCAGGCAAAAAGGAATAAAAAAGGATAAATTGATTAATAATTTTATTTATCGCCGTCTTAATAAAAAGGGGGCGCTCATACTTAACGCTGAGGAAATGAGTAGCTTATTTCATTTCCCTTTGCCAACAACAGAGACACCCAATATTCGCTGGTTACAATCCCGAAAGGCACCTCCACCAACCAATATTCCGGAAGAGGGGCTTGTGCTCGGTCATTCTGAGTACCGCGGGAAAGATACCGTTATAAAAATTAAGCGCACGGACCGGCAACGGCATGTGTACATTATTGGTAAGTCGGGTGCTGGTAAGTCAGTGCTCCTTTCAAATATGATTATTCAGGATATTCAAAATGGAGAAGGTGTTGCTGTTATTGATCCGCATGGTGACCTGATAAATGATGTAATGGGGCATATTCCAAAAGAACGGGCCGAACAAGTAATTCATTTTAATCCGTCTGATCTTGAAAGGCCATTGGGTTTGAACATGCTTGAAGTGACTGATCCGGAGGAAAAGGATTTTGCAGTGCAGGAAATGATCGCAATCTTTTACAAATTGTTTCCGCCGGAAATGATCGGACCGATGTTTGAGCATAACATGCGTAACGTTATGCTGACATTGATGGAGGATGAGGAACATCCTGGTACGATTACTGATATCCCCAGAATGTTTACTGACCCAGCATTTCAAAAATATAAACTGACAAAAGTGAAGGATCCGGTAGTGCGGGCTTTTTGGGAAAAGGAAATGGCAAAAACGTCAGATTTTCATAAATCAGAAATGCTCGGATACTTAATCTCCAAAGTAGGCCGGTTTGTTGAGAACGCTATGATGCGGAATATTATTGGACAGCCAAAATCTGGATTTAATTTTGAGGATGTAATGAATAATAAAAAAATATTACTTATTAACCTGTCAAAAGGGACGACTGGAGAGGTTAATAGCAGCCTACTTGGTTTGATAATAGTGTCAAAGCTGCAAATGGCCGCAATGAAGAGGGCTTCATTGCCGGAAGAACAGCGTAAGGATTTTTATTTGTACATAGATGAGTTTCAAAATTTCGTTACCGACAGCATAGCAACGATTTTATCTGAGGCCCGGAAGTACCGGTTGGATTTGACCATCGCTCATCAGTATATTGGTCAGTTGCTTCAGGACAAAGGTGATACAAAAATTCGTGATGCGATTTTTGGCAACGTTGGGACCATGCTTGCTTTCAGGGTTGGCGTCGAAGACGCAGAAATGTTAGCTAAGGAGTTTGATCCTGTTTTTAATGAGTACGATGTTATTAATGTAGATATGTATACTGCGAATACTAAGCTTCTGATCGATAATACTGGCTCCAAGCCGTTTAATCTAAAAACATATCCGCCTGAGCCCGGAAATCCGGAGGTTGCAAAGGCTTTGATTGAGTTGTCACGAATGAAATATGGCCGTGACAGAAAAATTGTAGAAGCGGAGATATTGGAAAAGTCAAAGTTGGGCGAACCAGCACCTGCGCCGACTCAGGGTATACAGGCCGGACAGGTGGCTAAATAGCTCAGGTTGTTATCTCGGTATATACGGCAGAGCTTTTTTGTGTTTGACAAATGTTGGTGTAGCACTATGATACAGATATATGATAGCAGTTCCCATCTATCTTTTTATACTCCTCGCGATTATCCTCGTATTTGGTACGGCGGCATACGCTGGGTTGGTTGCAGCGCCATGGCTTCCTGTATTTAAAAAAGACATACGGCGCGTTGTCCAGGTGGCCGATGTGCAGGAAGGCGACGTTGTGTACGATATTGGTTCGGGGGATGGCAGGATACTCGTTGCGATTGCAAACAGTTCGAAGGCGCGCCGTATCATTGGTTATGAGATTTCTTTTTTGTTATATGTTTGGTCAAAGTTAAGGATTTGGTTCAGGGGATTTTCCAAATTAAT
>CAZBNI010000186.1:0-1964 GCA_964493105.1 uncultured Gammaproteobacteria bacterium | reverse complement strand
GGCGTGTATTTTAAGGCGTTGCTGATCAGATTGTAGATAGCTTGTTCTAAGTATTTGGCTTCCCCGGTGACTTTTGGCAGCGGCTGAGCAGGCTTCCGCCATTTCAGTTCGATGTTCCGTTGTTTGGCTTCCTGATCGGCATCTTGCACTGCGGCGTCGACCACACTTTCCAACGGTATCTGCGGAGAATTGGGGTGGGCCGCGAATTTCTGACTGTCAAATTCTGAGGCGGACAATATGTCATTGATGATGATTTCCAGTTTGCCGCTCTTGTCCACGATGGCTTTTAAGAATTCGTTTTTCTTTTCTTTGGGCAATTTATCCATGTCTCCTTCCAGCATCATAGTTGTAATGCCTTTAATCAAAGAAACCGGGGTGCGCAGCTGGTGCGAGGCGATGTCCAAAAATTCCGATTGGGCCTTAAGGAGTTTTTCCAGATGAAGGTTCTTGCCGCGGATTTCTTTGGTTTGGTCATCTTCCGGGAAATTTGCACGACCTTTAACTTTAAGTAAAGGATGAGACAGTTTGCTCCATCATCGGAAAAGGTGATTGACGTCACATTATTAATCGTATATAATCTCATATAGTTAATATATAAGATTATATGGATCAACGAGATAAACGAGTAACAAATATTTCCCAACAATTGTGGTCATTAATAAATCAGATTGACCAGTTAAAAGGACAATGGATTGGCGGTGCCAAACTAAATCCCCAGGCGCTTGGTCGGCTGAAACGTTCGGTTCTGGTAACATCAAGTGGCGCGTCAACACGCATTGAAGGGGCTAAACTTTCGGATGATGATGTGGAAAAACTTATGCGGGGATTGTCAGCTAAGAAGTTTGCGGATAGGGATAAACAGGAAGTAAAAGGATACTACGAACTTTTGGAAAATGTATTCAACTCCTGGAAACATATTCAGATTACAGAAAGTACGATTAAGCATTTCCATAAAGAATTATTAAAATACGTTGCTAAGGACAAGCGCCATAGAGGCGAATATAAAAAGGGCGAGAATCGCGTGGAGATGTTTGATGAGCACGGAAAGTCACTCGGCGTGATGTTTAAGACAACACCGGCGTATTTGACGCCGAAACAAACGCAGGAATTGGTGGAATGGACGCAGCAAGCTTTAAAACAGAAAGAGATCCATCCTCTAATTGTCATTGCAAACTTCCTCGTTGAGTTTCTCGCTATCCATCCGTTCCAGGATGGTAATGGTCGGCTAGCTCGGATACTCACTAATTCGCTTCTTCTTAAAAGCGGCTATGCGTACGTGCCGTATGTTTCGCACGAAAAATTGGTGGAGGATAATAAATCCGAGTACTATGTCGCACTGCGGAAAAGTCAGGCGACATTTAAGAGCAAACAGGATAATATTACATCCTGGCTTAAGTTCTTCCTGCAAGTTTCTTTAACGCAAGCTCGTCATGCGGTTAACCTGTTGTCGCGTGAAAATATCGAGAAACTTCTTTCGCCGAAACAGATTGCTGTTTGGCAGTACCTGGAAAAAGTTTCAGAGGCAACGCCGGCGGAGGTTGCTAAAGCGGCCGGAGTCGCCCGTCCCACGGTGTCACAAGCACTTGGCGTTTTGTTGCGATTGAAAAAAATTGAGCGTCTTGGTCAGGGGAGAACGACGAGGTATCGAAAATTATAAAAAAACGGCGACTGGTGAAGTTGCTGTCGTTTTTTTGGTTGTCAACTTTTTCTATTGAGACGATCTGAGCGCTTTTGAGGCACTCGGGCCTGCCCGCCATGGCTTCGCATAAGCAAAGCTCAGGCGTAAGTAGGCGGATTAGGTACCCCAGTTACATAGGCATTATAAGGTTTTTTGACTACTTGAACAGGGCGTGATACCGTCATTCGACTGGACAAGTTCAGCGGGGTAAAGATTCTCAGCCAGACCTTCCCGCCAAAAAGGCGTCGCAGGCTGGGGCTGATGTGCCTAAGGCATAGAACTCACG
>CAZBNI010000185.1:0-2006 GCA_964493105.1 uncultured Gammaproteobacteria bacterium | reverse complement strand
TCAGTGGTTGGACCACATCCGTACCCGATGATGGTACGTAACTTTCAGTCGATTATTGGAAGAGAGGCCCGTGAGCAGATCCTTGAGCAGCAGGGAGTTCTTCCTGATTATTTAATAGCGTGTGTTGGAGGCGGATCAAATGCAATTGGTTTGTTCCATCAGTTTCTTGATGATCCTGTTCGTATGGTTGGCGTTGAACCGAGCGGTCGTGGTCTTTCCAAGCTTGGTGAGCATGCGGCTACGCTCACGCTCGGAAACCCTGGGTCGATTCATGGAATGTTTACGTATCTGCTTCAGAATAAGGATGGAGGGCCGGCTCCTGTTCATTCTATTGCATCGGGGCTTGACTATCCGGGGGTCGGACCTGCGCACGCGCACTTGAAGGACAGCGAGCGCGTTGAATACGTAACCGCAAGTGATAAAGAAGCACTCGAAGCATTTCAGTTGCTTTCAAAAGTTGAGGGAATCATACCGGCGCTAGAGAGTGCACACGCTTTGGCAGAGGTCATCAAACGAGTTCCTTACCTATCAAAGACGCAGAGTATTATCATTAACCTGTCAGGCAGAGGAGATAAGGATGTAGATTTTGTCGCTGAGCGGATTGATTTATCGGTGTGAGGTACGCATGTACAAAAAAGCCAGCCGCTATCTGCGGCTGGCTTTTTGATATCCAAATCTATTTTTTAAAATCGTCCTTGTCGATTTTGGCGCATTGACCTGTGACAGTCTTTGCAGTAGATTGGCCGGTCACCATCTGGTTCAAACGGGAGTTCAGTGATTTTAGCTCCGCACTTTGAGCACGTCCAGTCGCCCTGGTACATTTTCCGTTGACCGAAACCTTGTTGGTTATCCATTCGATTTGCCTTTTTGTATTTTGCTCGGGTACAAAAAGCAGCTTATACAAAACTGATGTTGGTGTGCCTTCTCAATGCAAAATACTTTATTAATTAAGTATAATTTTATACTACCGTATTTTACATCTTTGGTCAAGGTAAGGAAAAAGAGGTCTGCAGTGGCCTGATAAGATCAGCCGATTCGTTTCTATAGAAATTGACAGCTGTTGAGACTTGGTACATCCGCATTTCATTATCGGGATAGGATTTATTATTGCCTATAAAAAAATGGCCAGTACAGAAGTACTGGCCATCAATGTGAATAAAAATCCTATTTTGGTTTTGGATATGACTGCTTTGTTCCACAGTCTGGGCACTCAAATGACGATCCATCGCCATCTGGGTCGGCTTTAGCGCATACACTGCAAAATTCTTTTTTGCAAGAAGTGCATTTTAGGAATTTCGCCGCGGTTTGCTCACCACACAGAGGGCAGACGCCCGTGGTATTAGCCGCAAGGTTTGCTCTAAACATATATCCCTCTTTGCTAAATTGTTTAGTGCAATACGTACAATATCAGTAGTGTGTTTTTCTGTCAATAAAAAACCCCACAGTATTGGTAGTACTGCGGGGCATTTGACAAAAGCGTGATTCAATCATTTATAGCTTTGATAGCCTCTTCGAAGTCAAAAAGCGCTGGCCAGTCAAGAACCGGCAGCTGGCAATCACCTTCGGAGGCAAGACTACAAATAAACCTTGTGTCGACCGGAAACATTTGTTCCGCCTCAAGCTCTTTAATAAGACTTGATGTGACACCAGTTACTTGATCTGCAATGATCCCGAACAAGTTATCACCATCCTGAACAACAATCACTTTGATGTTGACGCCATCATTGTGCGGCAAGATCCCGAGCTTGTCGTATAAAGAGATTACGGGGATCCTTATCTCCCCGGCGAAGATCATGCCGAGAATATGTTCCGGCGCATTCTCGATTTCAGTGAATACTACCTGTGATGGCGGATGAACTGCCATGACAGTATCGCATTCAACGGCTAATTTTACATCGCCGAGACGAAAGACAAGTATTTGACATGGTTCCATTGAAACACCTTTCCATGGGTTTGTGTAAAAGTTCCTATATTGTTTTAAGTTTGTTTTTGATGCTCTATATTAA
>CAZBNI010000184.1:0-2015 GCA_964493105.1 uncultured Gammaproteobacteria bacterium | reverse complement strand
TGATGGCATTATTAATACAAATATTGGAGATGAATTTCCGCATTGGGCAAATAATACAGCGCAGGGAATATGTGCTGGCGGCGCAAGTCCGCTCATTGGTGAACCCTGTTCAAATAATGCCGGATGTGGCCGTTGTGGACCTACTAATCCTGGTGAATTCTGTACTGTTGACGGAGACTGCTCTGACGCTGCTGATACGTGCAACATAGCAGGCACTACGTGTGATCTGACTACCATGTTTCCCTGCGGCAATAGATTGCTTGCTACCACTGATGCCGCGGAAGGAGACACTGCAGCAGCAGTGCAGATCCATACCGAATGTATTGGCCCTTCAGGAGACACGGCGATGTATACCTTGGCTGATGGCGGCGTTGATACAGGAACACTAACTGATAATCGCCGGTTCAAACTTACGTTTAGCGCTAAGAGAGATCCGTCTGATCCGGACTGCGTGGCATTGCCGCTTGCCGATCCTAACAATCTTGCATATATTGGAGCGAATTTATATCGTACGATTGATGATCGTGCGCACCCGCTTGGTTATCGAGATGCTGGCGGCGGGCGCGGCTGGAACGTGAGTGACACGTGGGATGAATACGATTATACGTTTTCGTTTGGATCGGTGCCACTTTTGGGCATTGATGGATTGATCCATGATTGGGTTGCAACTACAGATTCACTTGAGCATCGTCAGACGTATATAGATTTTGTATTTCGGCGGAGTAGAAATCCTAGCTTTACCGCGGCTCAGCATTGCGATGTTATTATTGACAATGTGAGGTTGCAGGAAGTGATCGGTGAATTTGATTATACCCCTTATTATTATCTGAGTGGAACTGTTGACAAGTCAGGGTGCAATGGACTGGTAAGCCGTGAAGAAGGATGCAGATTGTTTGATGACACGTCAGATTTTGGCCTGACCTATAGTTCTGCTGACAGTAAAAATGGCGAGCCTCCGGCATTATGTACTGGTGCTGGCGACTGTGACTCGAATACCGTCATCAAAGTGCGGCCTGACAGGGAATGCGCCAAATGGCTTGAGTGCGGGTCGTCGCTTCAACAAGAAGACGCTGATGGTAGCGTAGAAGAACTATGCTTGTCCCGTTATATCTGTGATGAGATGGATGATCAGACCGGGCACTGTACGCATCCAGTAGAAATTGAAAACGTTGATCAGACATTTTCATCGCCGGCATTTGCGGGAAATACGGAATATTTATCAGGAATGGTGTTAGCGGGCCTGGATTGGGATAAACGCTGTAAAAATGACCCGAATATTATATGTAGCAGTGACGCGCAGTGCGGCATTGGCGGCGTATGCGATGATCCGCAGGTTGTAGAGGGTAAGTTATTGTATCCATCTATGCGTGAATTTGGCTCAGTAACATTAACGCGAGATCTTATCAAGAATGGTGATTTTGGCGATAGTTCTTATACGCTGAACCAGAAGCTTAGTTGTCCTTTATCGCGTGAAGTGCTTGGCACATACAATTTATCAAATTGTGAAGTTGACAGCGCCGGAGTGTTAAATGGAAAAGATGAAATCCCGTTGGCTAAATTGTCGACTAACTGGAAGCCAAGAAATTGGCATGATGGTGAGAATGATATAATGTGGGCAGAAGAAGACGCTAATTACGGATCTATTCCTTCATTAACAGGAAACCTTGATGAAAATAATGTTGCAATTGTGCGGACAAAAGGCTATGAAGGTATTGATAAGGATGGTGATAGTAATATTGGAAATGCTCAGGCAAATGGTATTGCATATAATTTGTATAAAAATATTATCCGCGGAGAGGATTATGTGGTTTCATTCAAGCTGAGATGGGGCGGTCCTGTTTCGGTCTATGATGTGATACGGGTTGAATTAGGGTATCGAAATTTTGCTGGTAATGAATTTGATTGGGTAGAGTTTGGTCCTGATATTGTACCCTCAAGTGATTGGGAAGAATACACACTTGGTCCGATAGCCGGCGGTATTGATGAATTTGGCGTTTATATTCCTTATTATGAGG
>CAZBNI010000183.1:0-2037 GCA_964493105.1 uncultured Gammaproteobacteria bacterium | reverse complement strand
TGGCTTCCAAATTACTTGTGGATAAACACGATTTTTCTATATCTCCAGCTACGGTGCGTAATGAAATGGCCACATTAGAAAAAGAAGGTTATATATACCAGCCACATACGTCTGCGGGCCGGATTCCTTCAGAAAAGGGTTGGAAATTCTATATAGAGAACCATTTACAGGATATTGAGCTTACGGAAAAACAACAGAAAGATCTTAAAAACATCCTTAAGGATCAAAATATACCTTATGAAAGCGCAGTTAAAGGAGTAGCCAAGCAGCTGGCTGAAATATCAAAACTCGCAGTGTTTATTGGATTTGATCTTGATAATTTTTATTACACAGGCCTTTCGAATTTATTTCAAAAGCCAGAATTCAAAAGCCTTGATCTCGTGTGTCATGTATCCGGCGTAGTTGATCATATGGACGACGTCATTCAGAAAATATTTGATACTATTGCCGATGACGTACAGGTAATGGTTGGCAGCGAAAATCCGTTTGGAACCGAGTGCAGCTCTATTGTCAGTAAATACAATTTTGGAAAAACGAATACAGGACTTTTTGGCATTCTCGGACCGATGCGAATGAATTACGAGACTAGTCTCGCGTTAATGAAATACACAAAGAAATTATTTGCTAATGCATAAAATAAGTAAATAAAATTATGAGCGAAGAAAAAAGGCCCGCCCAAGGCGGATCTAAGGGAAAAGACGAACACAAGCAAAAAAAACCAAAAGAGCTTTCAGAACTTGAATTGACTAAAAAAAAGATGCAAGAATATCTTGATGGCTGGAAGCGTGCAAAAGCAGACTACATTAATTTGAAGAAAGAATCAGAAAAACGCCAGCTGGAAATCGTGAAGTTTGCCAATGCAACGCTGATTCTTGAGCTCCTTCCTATCTATGATAATTTCAAGCTCGCGTGGCATCACATACCAGAAGATAAGAAAGAGAATGGTGACTGGGTCAAAGGCATTGAACAGATCAAAAAACAGTTTGGCGATATGCTAAAGAAACTCGGTATTGAAGAAATCAAGACTGTTGGTGAGAAGTTTGATCCGGAACTGCATGAATCAGTTGCCAAAGAAAAAATAGAAGGCACCAAGCCAGACATTATTACCAAAGAAGTAAAAGGCGGTTACAAATTATACGACAAAGTATTAGAACACGCTAAAGTAAAGGTCGCGGAATAATAATTAATAATAAGGAAATACACCTATGTCAATTATGCGATACAGACCGATGTTCGGCATGTCAGACTTTGATAAATTTTTTGACGACATGCCGTCATTACCTGGACACCAACATGCATTTACCCCAGCCCTGGACATTTATCAGGACAAGGATAATGTCATTGTTGAAACGCCACTTGCGGGCGTTGATCCCGAAAAAGTCGAAATTTCGATCGAAGACGGCATTCTTAAGATCGAAGGTAAGGTAGAGCACAAGACTGAAGTTGATGAAAAAAACTATTATCGAAAAGAGGTTCGCAGCGGCTCATTTTTTCGGTCAGTAGCACTTCCAACGCATGTTAAGGGCGATGAGGCAAAAGCTGATTTTGACAAAGGCATGCTCAAGATTACTATTCCAAAAGTAGAAGAAGTAAAGCCAAAGAAAATTAAGGTATCTGTTAAAAAGGATGCATAAATTTTTTTCTTAGCATGGTTAGCTTATAACTAGCCAGCTAGGATCAGGAAGTTGAGCATTACCTCCCCCTTAGCTCATCTCCTGATCCTAGCAAACTGATACATTTTACACATATGCAAATTACAGGCGGAACAAATATCCCAGGGGGACCTCGCGGAGGTCCCGGACAACCTGGGCCACCCGGAAGGCCAGGAAAACCAGAGCGTATTAAAATTGATGCAAAATGCCCTGTTTGCGGTAGTATGTATGATTTAGGCAGACTGGAAGTGCTGTATGAAGAGGAAGGCGCAACGCTCATGTATATAAAATGTTCGGTATGCCAGAGCGCAGCGCTCTCTATCATCGCATTCGGTACATTCGGACTCAAAGTTGCGACTGCGTTGACAGACCTGGAACAAGAAGA
>CAZBNI010000182.1:0-2061 GCA_964493105.1 uncultured Gammaproteobacteria bacterium | reverse complement strand
AGCCGATCCGGAAAGAACAAAGTCCGTATGTATATCGTATGGTGGAGAATCTCTGTATTACAGCAGGGCTCCCCATGCCAAAGATTTTCATCATTGACGCTAACGCTATCAATGCATTCGCAACTGGACGTGATCCTAAACATGCTTCAATCGCTATCACGCAAGGTGCGATCGAAAAACTGGAAAACGAAGAGCTGGAAGGCGTTATCGCGCATGAACTCTCACACGTCAAGAACTATGATATCCGCCTGATGACGGTCGTTGTTCTGTGCGTAGGAATTACCGCCTTGCTCTCAAACTGGTTTTTCAGAATCAGTTTCTTCGGTGGTGGCAGGAAAGGCTCGCGCGGCGGCGGCCAACTTAAACTCATCATGCTGGCTATTAGCCTTGTACTAATTATTTTCGCTCCGCTCATTGCTCAATTGATCAAGTTTGCCGTTTCCAGAAAAAGAGAATTTCTCGCGGACGCCTCAGGCGCATTATTAACGCGCTATCCCAAAGGTCTTGCGAACGCGCTTCAAAAAATCGAGGCTCAAAATATCCAGCCTATGAAACACGCGAACAATGCAACCGCGCATATGTATATCTCAAACCCCTTTGGCAATAAGTCCAAAAAAGGATTGGCGCGGCTTTTCTCAACGCACCCGCCAATCGAAGAAAGAATTGCTGCACTCAAAGGAATGCATTAACTATTTATCAATAATACTATGACACCACGTCCAGAAGTTGATACCGAGGTACGAACTAAAATCGCTACCTCGACCAAAATTGCGCTTGGTATCGCAATCGTGACCGGAATCGGTGCCGTTATCGCGATTATAGCCGGACTTTTTAGCGCGGCATAAGAACACGAACACAATTACTTTCTCAAAAGTAATCGCGCTTATTACTCTTAACTGATTTTTTGTGCTTGATCAAAAAACAAAAGTATGGCTCAAAAAGGCTCATGAGATGCGACTTTCGGATATGGAAATCCAAGACCATCTCAGAAAAGCTGGATGGAATCATGAGGATATCAATCACCTCCTGGTGCATGGGTATACGCCACTAGCAGGCTCCTCAGTTCCAATAGATCATAATGGAGATATTATATCGCAATTACCAAGCTTACGGGAACTCGTTAGACATGCATGGCTTCGTATTTATAAACACCGTAAGCACTACATTGTGATTGCACTGCTGTTTGCAATTATTAGCGTGGTTTTATATTTCATAAGCTCATTACTGCTTAGCGGGATTTTCTTTGGTTTTGGCTTACTTAGAATTGATGCAACCGCCAACAATCAATTATTTTCCATCGCATCTGGATTTGGACTGGGATTGCTATCTTCGCTTTTCATGAGCGTATTTGGTAGCTTATTCTTTGCATGGATGCAAGCAACGTTCATCACCATGCTGACTACAACAGCAGAGGAATTTGCAATTGGCGAGCTCCTTCGTGCTTCATTAAAAAAAATGATTCCCTATTGGTGGATTACTGTTCTAATGATGTTGCTCATCGGTGGAGCTAGCTACCTATTTGTGATACCAGGAATCATTTTTTCAGTCTGGTTTAGTTTTGCGATTTTCATGCCGTCATCAGAGCGAACTCAAGGAATGATGGCATTACTTAAAAGCAAGGAATACATACGTGGTATATGGTGGCAGGTCTTTGGTCGATATGCAGCCTTGTACGGATTCATAACCGCTATCCTTCTCGTACTAATTATTGTTATATGGCTTGCAGGTATTGTTGCGCTTGGACCTTTTGGTTGTCCTGCAATCACACTGTCAGTTGCCTTTCTTTTTACGATTGCGATTGCGTTTGTGTGTGTTCTGTTTGTACCGTTTGCGCTCTCTTTCAGCTATACGCTCTATCAAAAAGTCCGTCTGGCAAAAAAGAATACTGAAGTAAATCCATTTATGAGCAGCAAGGGGGGGTTGATTGCCACGGCAGTCAGTGGTTGGATCGCTTTGCCGGCTACTATCATTATTGTTATTGGTTTGACAACAAGTTTTTATGGCGACCTGACCGCAGAATCACGAAATGCAACGCGTAAAGCCGATATATATACAATTTAT
>CAZBNI010000181.1:0-2069 GCA_964493105.1 uncultured Gammaproteobacteria bacterium | reverse complement strand
GACATGCCAAATTCCCGCATCAAGACGCTGAGCCACTCTACATTCCAATTCCTTACTAAAAAAAAGCCGTAAACCAAGTTGACGCACCTTGCCACCGATCAACACTTCCCATATGTTGCCATACACTGGCCGCAGTAAGAAAACTTCATTACGGCCGCCTGTTTCACGGCGCGCCCATAATCTGGCTGGAAATACTTTAGTGTCGTTAAAAACCATGACATCATCCGGTCGCAAATATTTTTCCAAATTGATAAATCGGTCATGCTGCTCGGTTTTTTTCTTCTTATCATAAACGAATAACCTCGAGCTATCTCGAGGCCTTGCTGGCGCTTGCGCAATCAACGCTTTTGGTAAATGATAATCAAACTGTCTTACTCTCATTAGTTTCATAATGCTTAATAGTAGACTCCTGGTGAGTGCCGTGCACCTGCATATGCTGATTCTTATCAATATACTTCTTGTGCAATTCTAATATTGTACGTGCAACAATTTCGGGATGCGCTATCTCATTAAATAAAAATTTATCTTCTTCTGAAGCTGTGCGGATCTGTACCGTACCATACTTAAACAATGTCGCAAACGGTCCACGGGTCGAGCTGCTCACATCCTGAATCCTATCAAGTCGCAACTCAGAAGTAACACGATGAAATAATCCTTGCTGGTCAGTTGCTATAATCCTTTCATTGGTCACAATCCAAACATCAAGATAAAAATCAACCCACGCGTGATACATAAAAAGCAACAAATAAAGCATTACCAAACTCATCACAATAACGATGGCACCATAAGCAATGCTCGTGGTATCAGAAAACCACTCCGCATAATTTCGTAATAAAAAATACGCAACAACGATAAGAACCGCGCCCCCAAGAAACCCAAATACCTGTTTTCCAAGCGCAACCTTATGCCGCCTCAGAAGCATGACTACAGGCTCATTGGGTTCTTTTCCCCGAAAATGAATTTTACTCAAATCCTTCATTTGATGTCTCCATAAAAGGTAAATCAATCGTTATATCCCATGACTGCGTCCAATCAACATTACTCACCAGTTGTAGTGTAAGAAGGACAATTACGACAATCAATCCAAAATAGACTGCTGTCATAGTAATGCTGACTTTTCGCATAAAACTAAACCGGAGTACGTGGTACAAATTCACAATTGAAAGAAATAAAAAAAATACCAGTCCAACAAGATATACGATAAATATAATAAGGGGGGATATTGTCATACGTGTCTTTAAGTATATCGTTGATTCTTATTTATTGCTATCTTTTATAACAATAGTGGTCATACGGCCAGTTACAAGGCCGTCAAATGTCGTTTTAGTGAATATAACAGAAGAAAGTTGTAATACAAATAGGTTGATTAATAATAGGTCAAATGGAAACCATACCCACCATAATAACGTAGCAAAACTAGCAGTATACAGGACTACTCAAATCAAAAATCGCCAAATGGAATACTGCCGTTCCCACTGCGTACCAGCAATAAGCATCCCAATACACCGATTATCATTTGCGAATAAAAATACTATATTATAAGTAAAACACAAACCTACCGCAAAGAATTTCCATGTGGTACTATCTTCAAAAAAACCAACAAACGGAACGGAAATAACGAGAATGATAGCAACGTCAATAATTGAGGCGCCTAATTTATCCATCATCGATGACGGAACTTGTTTATCCATATCGTTAGTATAGCGGGATATATCATAGTTGATAAGTCTGGAACCAACTGCTACAATAATCTCACCTATGGCTCTACTCAAAAAGAAAAATAAGAAGAAGTCGTCTCCAAAAGATATCATTATTACCATCGCGTTGGTAATCGTATTAGGTACTGTCGGCTA
This sequence comes from uncultured Gammaproteobacteria bacterium, assembly GCA_964493105.1. Taxonomy (GTDB): domain Bacteria; phylum Patescibacteriota; class Patescibacteriia; order UBA10025; family JAHIVO01; genus CAZBNI01. The sequence goes on along the minus strand of CAZBNI010000181.1, from coordinate 216 downwards.
TTTTGTGTTTGAAAGCTGGCAAAGCACCTCAAAAGTATTAGAAACAGCTACAATTACCGAGATACACCTCCCCTCAAGTGGGCAACAACAAGCACGGCGAATACCCCTTGAAACAGCTGATCCTGATTACCTCTGGATTCCTGACCGAAATATTGAGACGCCGATTCAATACGTTGATGAAGCCAATGAAGAGGTCTTTCAAAAAGCGCTGGAAAA
>CAZBNI010000180.1:0-2078 GCA_964493105.1 uncultured Gammaproteobacteria bacterium | reverse complement strand
AAAATTTTAGTCGGTCAAACTGACTTAATAAAATAACTACAAAAATGACCGAACTGGCAAAGGCGCTTTTTAAAAGAGTACCAAGCACAAAGCCTGCTGAAGGAATTGTTGAAACAGCGACAAACAAAATTATTGCTAAAAAATAGACCAGTACCCATTGAAACCGTGGGATCCTCTCAGTATGAAGGGCTATCATATTTTTTCTGACTACCTGTAATGTTTCTAAAGCTGTTAAAATCCGTTGTAAAGCCAAATGCTTAAGGCTCGGTAAGCTCTTATCCTTTATTACCTCCTCAGATAATTTGTGTAAAGAAGTTATGGTCACTGAGGGATTAACGAAATGATAGTCCCAAGCTTGGTTAGCCAGTATAGTTTCATAATGATTCTTAATTATTTTCTTGGCCTCATTCTGAGCTGACTGCCCAAGGTGCCCAAACTGTCGGTACATGGACGACATTTCGCCGTCAAACTTAGTAATTTGATCCCGAATATTGCTATAACGCTTACCTTGCCGGGAAATAAAAAACCCTGTAAAAATCGCGAATAAAAACGTAGATATTGTCAAAAACACCTGGGAGTAATCTTCTGATCCAAACGGAAAAAAGAAATATAAAACTAAAAATGCAGCGAAGATGATAATGGCAAGATACTTAAGCATAGGACGATTTAATTACATTATTGAGAAAATAAAATACACTACGATCGCTAAACCAACTGCGGCAATAACAACCAACCCAATCCACAAAATCGCCTTTGCCTTTTTTTCCTGCTTTTGTTGCCCTGGTGTCAATTCCTGATCCATAAAAAACGTATTATCAAGGGTTAGTATCACACATATAGTATATCAAACTTTACTGATTCAACTCAATAAAAAACTCCCTTTATACAAAGGGGTACTTCTATTCACTATTCCCACCTGTACCCCTAGGCAACTTTTCCTCATCTGACGCTATATAAACTACTTTTCATCATCTAACAAATATAATGCCTTGGCCGATATTCCACATTTATTTTTACTACCTTGTAATAACTCGTCGGAATGTCGGTACGGCGACTGCCAACATTACTCCACCAAATATAAAAAGAATAAGCACCTCCGTCCAGACTGAACCGAGACCCGCCCCTAAAACAATCACTTTTCTCAGAGCGGTTGCTTCGTAAGTCAATGGAATAGCTTTGGAAATATACTGCATCACCTGTGGCATCTGTTGAATAGGGAAAAACACCCCAGATAAAAACATCATCGGGAACTGAAGTGTCATCATGATAGTCATGGCAGATTCTTGTGCTGAAGCGAGAGCAGACACCAAAATACCAATCCCCATAAAGGCGAAGACCCCGAGGAAAAGCAACACAATCATTATAAGCCAATTACCGTATACATGCACGCCGAAAATGAGTATTGCCAAAAGAAGCACTACCATACCTTGAATCATACCGCGAGTCGTCTGAGAAAAAGCTTTGCCCAAAATTATCGACAACCGAGACACCGGCGCAACGAGCAGTCCGTCAAGCGTACCTGCTTCGCGTTCTCGCGAGACAGATACGGCCAAACCCGTCATCACCGACATCATTACAATCATAGCCATGATACCGGGCGCAACAAACTGAAAATAATTTGGCTTTCCAGGAATTAAATCGTCAATCGTTGATTGAATAGGATGGATGATGTTCGCTGCATCCACCTGGACAAGTTCAGGATTAACAATAGCAGTAAGCTTAATCATCTCATCAACCTTTGTATGGGCCACGCTAGTTGAGGTTCCTGCAATAACTTGCTGCAGCAATTGAGTCAATATTTGCGATATTTGCGGATTCGACTGATCAGGAATAATAGTTACTGAAGCCTGCTGGTTTTGCGTAATTGCTTGAGAAAAATTTGAAGAGATGAAAACACCACCATTAATTTTTTGCGCCTTAATTGCGTCCTTCAGTTCATCATCATCTCGATACGTTTTGACTGAAAAAATATTATTTCCATCAGACGTCTTCATATCCACCAATACTTCAGTCATCGTAACACTCATCTGGCCAGTATCCTGATTAGCAATGCCAAGTGGAATATCTTTCAGTGAATT
>CAZBNI010000179.1:0-2079 GCA_964493105.1 uncultured Gammaproteobacteria bacterium | reverse complement strand
GTTGGCATGGTTGCGTCCGAAGTTGCTGACGTTTTGATCTGCGTTGGAGAGCGTTCAAAGTACACTGTCGACGCCGCCGTAGAAGCAGGCATGTCAGAGGATCGCGTATTTCGATTTGTCGATACAACAGAGGCCGGTAAATTTATCCAGCGCAGAATGAAGCAGGGCGATATACTATTGGTAAAAGGTTCACAGGGTTCGCGTATGGAACGGGTGGTTAAAGAACTGATGGCAGAGCCTTTGAAAGCCAAAGAGCTTCTTGTTCGGCAGGGGAAAGAGTGGGAGTAATTTTCTGTGATTAGAAAAAACTACTCCCGTTATTGTCATTCTAAGGCAGGGAGCCGTAGGCGATCAACCGAATGAATCTCCCATCGAAGGTGGGCAACCCACGATACTTTTATCAACAATTGTAATTATTTTGCTCTCACGTACGGAATAAATCAACATGACAAGCGTTGGTGCGGATTTTTATTGCACTATGAATGTGATACAGTAAACGTATGAAAGTTCAAATGAAAGTTTTTAGTACAATATTTATAGCCGTTCTTATTATCGGCGGTTTGCTGTGCGATTATTTTTTGCCAGATGATGTTGACAATAGTAATACATTGGCGGATACGCAGGCCGTTGCGGGTAGCGAAGGGTATGAACCGTATGATACTGCAGATGTGGAGTTGCGTTTTACCAATAATGAATATGGATACCAATTAACGCTTCCTAAGGGATGGGACGCATTTTCCTCCGAAGATGCACCGGACGATCTTAGTTTTGTATGGTTTGAAGATTCGGTTGCGCAGGAGCAGACAGAAATAAGCGAGCTTTCGCAGGGCATGAAAATTGATATTTTTGCTGATCTAGCGGCGTATTCGTCACTTGATGAATGGTATATAGCTGAAACAGAATGGCTAACGCAAGATGAAAAACTAGAAGAAAAGGATACAACGGTTGGTAATGAAGCGGCTAAAAAGATCAAAGTCGACGTTCTTGGGTATACGATTTCAACGTTTGTAATGCACGGTGACGAACAGTTCATTATTGCTGGGTATGTGGGGGACTCAGAAGATAAAGAGAAGTATTCCGCAGTATACAGCAAAATACTTTCAACATTCGAGTTTTTGGATTAAGTAGAGGATCAAAATATATAAAGAACAACCATCGTGGGCCGATGGTCGTTCTCTTACTAATTGTATAGTAAGATTGCTATTCGTCAAGAAGGCTTATACACAAGTCTGTTTTTTATGTTAAAAAAATCTCCCAAGTCCGGTAAACAAGTAATAAATTCGAGGCATAGGGCTTGGGAGACCCTTTTAAGAAAGGAGGAATCTTAAAAGAGATTTGATGCGCTGTTTCAGCATACCTGTCATCCTTCCGTGGCACAAACGCCATCCGGTGGCTCTTCACAACAGGCAGACTGATAACCAGCACTTTTACTATACTACCACGGCAGATACTGGCAAGTGAATAAAAAAGACCCCTACGACATAGTTTCTAAAAAAATGTGTCGCAGGGGCTGTGGGTCTTTCTTATTTAAAATTAATTAAATAAGAAAATAAACAACCTGAAACGTAGTTAAACTGAATGAGACCTTTTAAAGAAGGTACAATCCGATTCTCATTGTATGCCATGCATAAATAAAAGTCAAGGATTGCTTATATACAGTATTCTTAAGTAAAGTGCAGTTGTTTTCATTTCTATTTCGTATATGATGTGGCATGATAAGCAGTCGTATTAACACTTCCACAAACGTGCTTGAATCGCGGAATGTGACTGGTTACCGCAGTCACGTGAATTGGGGAAAGAACTACCCAATATCGTTATCTCAATAGTATCATGGCTAAGGTTGGTTGAAAAGAGTTATCCACAGGATATCCAATTGCTAATATTGACAGAAAAATGGGGGATGGTAGGGTAAAAGTGCGACGGCGCACTAATTAGCGACGGCGCAAGAATACTCTTTATATGGCTAACTTACTAGTATATATATTTTCATTTGTAAATACGATTCTTTTTTTGTATATCATTTTTTTATTAGTAAGAAGAATTTCATCTAGTAGAGCTCATTTTTATCTTTTTATTTTA
>CAZBNI010000178.1:0-2092 GCA_964493105.1 uncultured Gammaproteobacteria bacterium | reverse complement strand
ATCGCGAATAAGACGCCCACCCTCCATTTAATAAGTACTGCAAAAAGAATAGTAGCGATCACGATTATATTGAGACTATTTCTGGATATTTCAAATTCGTGCAAAAAGCTAGATTGTATGAGTACAAGTACAATCGCAAATAATACAAAAGTAATTTTTTTAGTCATTATATGGAAGAATTACTGAAAGCACGCTGAGATCTTCATACTTTACGGAAGGAGTAATAACCGCACTTTGAAATAATTCACCTTCTTTCCGTTCGATTTCCGATATAGTTCCGATAATTAAATCAGCTGGGATGTTTTCTTCACTTCCCGATGTCGTAATAAGCTGCCCTTTATTAAGAGTGTCGCTTTCGGGAATGAGCTCCATTTTCAACGAAATTCCAAATTCACCACTAATAATTCCAGGGCTTTTGTCTTCGTTTTGGATAATGCTGCTTATCATGCTATGCCGGTCTCCCAGCAATAGAACTCTTGAAATTGAGTCAAGCGATTCATAAATTTTACCGACTAAAATTCCATTCCCGGTAATTACAGGGAATCCTTTTTGAACTCCGCTTTTTCTGCCTTTATTAATTAGCAGTACTTGTAGATATTCATCGCTAGAGCGTCCAATAACTTTTGATGAAACCGTCTGATATCCAGTCTCGTTAATAAAAGCGAGTTGTTGCTTCAATTCCTCACTATCTTGAATACTTCTTTCAAGTCGAATATTTTCTACCGTTAATCGTCCAATTTCCTCTTCTAAATCTTCTATGTACATTTGTAGCTCTTTATTGTCCTGAAAATAAGTAGCCCCTCCTTTAAACCGTACAGCAACTTGTACAAGAAATTCCTGCGCTGGTTTTAGTACGGTTATAATGACATTTTCAACCGGACGTAAAACATGAAGCTGTTGTAAAAAAATCAGCAGTATTGCTACTGCGATAATAACAATAAACTTACCTTTTCGTGATTGTAAAAATTGCTTCATAGCTACAATTTTATCTTGTCATCACTGTCGATTGATGAAGCGAGGACCTCTTTTAAATTATCAAGATCATCAAGTACTATCCCTGTTCCACGAGCGACACCAGTTAATGGATCGTCTGTAATGTGGACTGGAATCTTAGTTTCTTGCTTTATCAATCTATCTAACCCCTTTAATAATGCGCCACCACCAGATAAAACAATCCCACGCTCATAAATATCCGCCACGAGTTCAGGGGGAGTAATTTCAATAGTTGCTTTTATGTTTTCTACGATAATTCTAAGAGAGCGCGCTATAGCCTCTCGTACATGGTTACTGTTCATCGGAACTTCTTTTGGTAAACCAGATAATAAATCCCTGCCTCTCATAACTGTTTCCAAAGGGTCCTCAGATGGCAATGCTGCACCGATTTTAATTTTAATTTGTTCAGCTGTACGTTCTCCTAATAACAAATTAAAATGATCCCGAGCATATTGCATAATATTCTGATTTAATTCGTCACCAGCGATACGTAACGATTTCCAAGTAACCACACCTCCTAATGAAATAATGGCTATTTCAGTGGTTCCACCCCCGATATCGACAATGATATTGCCAGCAGCATCCTGTATCGGCAAACGAGCCCCAATTGCTGCTGCCATTGGTTCTTCTATTAAATATGCGACTCGCGCGCCAGCATTCAAACAGGCATCTTCAACAGCCTTACGTTCCACTTCAGTAACACCAAGCGGAATTCCAATTACAATTTGTGGCCGCGGCAAAACTGAAAAGCTCTCACGATGTACTTTATCAAAAAAATATTTTAGCATTTTTTCAGTAACTTCAAAATCAGAAATCACTCCATCGACTAGCGGACGGGACGCTACAATGTGGGAAGGCGTTTTGCCGATCATCTTCTGAGCTTCTTCGCCAACAGCTAATATCTGATCATTACGTGTATTAATGGCAACTACAGAAGGCTCGTCAATTACAATACCTTTGTCTTTTACGTAAACTAGTGTATTCGCCGTTCCAAGATCAATCCCAATATCTTTTGAAAATCGTCCTAATATATTATTAAATACACCCACGATATTCCTTATTAATAGTTTTAATAAGCATGTCAATAGTTTGTAGACTG
>CAZBNI010000177.1:0-2094 GCA_964493105.1 uncultured Gammaproteobacteria bacterium | reverse complement strand
GAAAAATATGCCCATGTGACGTATTTTCTCAACGGAGGCCATGATCATCCAGTTGCGCAAGAGGAACGCGTGATCATTAATTCCCCAAGAATACCCTCATATAAGGATAAGCCGGAGATGAGTGCGGAGCAATTAACAAATTTTCTCGTGAAGTCGATTAATGAACGTGCGTATGATTTCATTTTAGTTAATTATGCTAATCCCGATATGGTTGCCCACACCGGAGATTTACCAGCGGGAATTAGGGCAGTCCAGGTAGTGGATTTTTGTCTTGGACGCCTTCAAAACGCGTTAACACAAGTAGATGGTACGTTGATCGTGACTGCTGATCACGGAAATATTGAGGAAATGATTGATTTGGAAACTGGACAAATTGATACTGCCCATTCATCGTTCCCGGTACCGTTTATTATTTTTAATAAAGATATTCCAAAAAAGACCAAAATTAAGCCCGGTGTTCTTGCTGATATCGCGCCAACAATCTTATATATGATGGGTAAAAAAATTCCTCAGGAAATGAATACGAATATTTTATGCAACTTTCGCATCGACCAGTAGTACTTGTTATTATAGATGGTGTCGGAATCGCTCCACCAGTGCAGGGAAATCCATATGGAGCCGCCAAGCTGCCAACATGGAACATGTTGATTGACACGTATCCCACTTTTTCTTTACAAGCTTCAAGTGAAGCTGTTGGTTTGCCATGGGGCGAGATGGGCAATTCAGAAGTCGGTCATCTTAGTATTGGCGCGGGACGGATTATTTATCAGAATCTTCCTCGCATCTCTCGGTCAATCGCTGACGGCAGTTTTTTTACTAACAAAGCGTTTGAGCAGGCTGCAGCGCATGTACAAAAAAATAAAACCGCATTGCATCTTTTTGGATTGGTCAGCGTGGGTAGTATACATGCGAATATGGATCACCTCTTTGGGCTCATGGAATTTTGTAAGAAAAAGAAGCTCAAAAAAGTTTTTTTACATTTGATACTTGACGGGAGAGATTCGCCAAAGGATTCCGGTCAGGAACTTGTTCAGCAAGTTGAAAATAAAATTAAGGAATTAGGCGTTGGGTCAATCGCGACGCTTTCCGGAAGATATTATGCGATGGATCGTGATTCAAGATGGGATAGAATTGAAAAAGCTTATAATGCATTTACGGCTGGAATCGCGGAGCGTTATGCGGATAACGCAATAACTGCGATCAAAAAATCATATGAAGATAAAAACTTTGATGAAGAATTCCTCCCTACAGTAATTGGGACTGCTCTGAAGCCAACAGCTACAGTACAAAATAACGATGCGCTTATTTTTTTCAATTTTCGACCGGATCGAGCACGGCAAATCACAACTTCGTTTGTACTTCCTGGATTTGAAAAATTTCCGCGCACGAGTTATTTAAAAAATCTTTTCTTTGTCAGTATGACTGAGTATGACAAGGATTTACCGGCCATTGTTGCGTTTCCTCCTGAAGAAATCGTGGATCCAATCGCTTCTGTAATTGCAGATGCGGGGCTGCGCCAGTTGCATATTGCCGAAACTGAAAAATACGCGCATATCACGTATTTCTTTAATGGAGGCCGTGAAGAGTCATTTGAGTATCAGGATAATATTATCATTCCTTCGCCCTCGATTTCATCGTATGATCAGAAGCCAGAGATGAGCGCTGATGAGTTAACTGAGCGTTTAATAAAGGAGATAAAGCGTGAGTACTACGACTTCATCATCGTTAATTACGCTAATCCGGACATGGTGGGGCATACTGGCAATTGGGATGCAACTATAAAAGCACTTGAAGCAGTTGATATCTGTCTTGGGAAATTGATCAATGAAGTACTGGAATATGACGGGTTACTTTTTATCACTTCTGATCATGGCAACGCAGAGGAGTTGACCAATATTCAGACCGGCTCGATGAATAAAGAGCATAGTGTCAATCCAGTTCCTTTTATTGCCGTTGGTAAGGAATGGGAAGGGGAACGGCCGAATGGATCAATGATCGTAGATCATGATTTAAGTATGTTACAACCTTCAGGCGTGCTTTCAGACGTCGCGCCAACAATTTTGGCGCATATGGGGCTGAAGCCTTCGGAAGGAA
>CAZBNI010000176.1:0-2098 GCA_964493105.1 uncultured Gammaproteobacteria bacterium | reverse complement strand
CCATACTATTGTCAGGTTGCAGCTGTACAAGCATCTCAAGATGACGAATAGCTTCGTTAATATTTCCTTCCTGCTCATACACCAGTGCTTCTTGATAGCGTGCATCTGCTGAATTGGCATTGAGCTCCAAAACTTTTTGATATGCAATGTGAGCTTCAGAAAAATTACCCAAAGCCTGGTACGCAAGGCCACTACTATAATAAGCAATACTAAAATTCTGCTTTAGGCTCGAAGCAATATCAAAACTTAATAGTGAATTACGTAATAAGCTTATTGCACGCTGCGACTGAGCATCATCAGTTGTCGAAAGCAATGCAATGGCTTGGAGATATTGCGCTCGACCGAGATTGACATGCACGAGCGGACTATTTGGCTCGAGCGCAGACGCTTTTGTATACGCCTCTACAGATAATTCGTCAACGTTACTGATCAGATTTCGCAAACCATCATACAGACGTGCCTCCTGTTCATACAGTGCCGAATTATTCGGGTCAACAGCTTTGGCATCACGAAGTGTATTAATCACGTTCTGTACATGTTGTTGTACCACGGTCGTATCTGCGTCAGATACGTTTGCAGCGATCTGTGCTTGTGTTGCAAATCCCTGCGCTAGACTAATGTAATAAGCTGATTCATATGGGTTTAAACGTATAGATCGCTCTAACTCTGTCTGTACAGCCGCGATATCTTTTTTCCCTGCAATATCCTGCTGAGCTCGCACATATGCCTGATCTGCCATACACATCATTGTTCCGTAAATGATAACAAGCGCAGTGCCGGTAAACACGATGAGGTTCATAATAAGCAATAGAGCTGCTGATTTTTTCCTCTGATAACTACAGGTAACCGTTGCCACCTTTTTTTCCTCCATAACAAAACGCATACCGAGTGCTAACAAAAACCACCACATCAAAAAAAGGACAAAGTTAAACGATTGGAAAAAGCTACCTCCCAATAATCCAAGCCAGGCAATTCCAAGTGTAATCCTCACAAGGTCCGCTTGCTCAATTTTTTTTGTTAACAGGGACGTCCTAATCATTGTAAATGCGTGCCAGCATGCCATTCCCAACAATGCCAGCGTGCCTACAATACCTACCGAGCTCGCTAGTCCGAACCATACATTCGACGCCTTAATAAATCGTAGATTCCAAAAAGACGATTCATTAAACGATACCGGGCGATGATCTGCAAAAGCATACGTATACGTTTGTGGACCAGAACCCCACAACGGCGATTGATGCACGCTCTCCAGAGCTATTGTGGCCGAAGTCGAATAATCCAGGGTAATGCTCTGTCCGGCACGTGCTGAGAGCAGTGGAATATCTAAAAAGATCACCAACGCCAAACAGACTATCACTATAGTCGGAATCATAATCCACCAGAAAGGAACCGAACGGGATTTAAATGCAAAAAATAGCAAATATACAAACAGTCCAATCATTACAATATAAAACGCCAATTGCTTTTCTAGCAAGACGAGCACCACACAGGAGATAAGAAAATGTATCCCTAACATAAACCGTGCGGTCTGCCTTTTATGATAGAAAAATAAGCCGAATGAAAGCAAAACGCAAATAGCCAAAAACGTTGAAAGGCTCATCGAAGAATTTGCCAATAAATTAAAATTCGTATGATGGGTATTGCTCCACGGTAACACATAAATCTCAAAAAGCTGAAAAAGAGCGTACAATGCAATAATGCCACTTGAAGCAAGGAATCCATAGAGAAATCGAATAATGTCACGCCTTGTACTCAATACTTGGATCAGCAAATAAAAAAACAGTACAAAACAAAAAACGCTAATAATACTTGCACTATAATAACCACCAACCCCGACCAAACCAACATATCGTTCAGTAGAGAGAATAAATGATAAAAGATAAAATCCAACAAACACCAACAGCAACCAATCAAGTGAGGTCTTCACAATCGTGAGTTGTTTTAAAAGCAGCGCACGGATTAAAAAAAGTGAGCTTACTACCAATACAATACAGTTAAAAAGCAGCGTTTTGCTAAATTCGAGTGGATAGCGTACCTGTGGAAAGAAAAAAAACGGCAGTACTACAATACTGCCAAACATCATCCAGTAAATTATATT
>CAZBNI010000175.1:0-2114 GCA_964493105.1 uncultured Gammaproteobacteria bacterium | reverse complement strand
AGAAACAAGATCTCTAAAACTTTAATCGACATTGGGATTTTCGATTTTTTCTTTTTGGGTTCTTTGTCTTTGATTGTATCAGTCTTTGTGTCCATAATTTGTTTTTAAAATTGTTGTGGCGTAAGCATTTTAGCTCGGTAACCCGACTGAAGTCGGTTAGAAAAATTCTTTGCACCAGCTCAGGCCCACCACCAAGAACCTACTACATACCACCTACTAACTAAAACTGCTCTAAAAATCTTAAATCACCACGATATGATAGTCGAATGTCATTGACACCGTATTTGAGCATCATGAGCCGATCAATACCAAGGCCAAACGCAAATCCAGAATACTCATCCGGATCCACGCCCATATTCTTCAAAACCTTGGGGTGCACCATTCCCGAACCAAGCATTTCCAACCACCCACGCTGCTTGCATACTGAACAACCTACGCCGTTGCAGATCAAACATTGCATATCTACATCCATGCCCGGTTCCACAAATGGATACAACTCTGGCCGTACTCGCGTTTTTACCTGGGGTCCAAAAACTGCCTTGAGAAACATATCAAGCGTGCCAATCAGATTAGCCACCGAAATGCCTTTGTCAATCGCCAGACCCTCACATTGATAAAAGGTTGTTTCATGTCCGGCATCAGTTGCTTCATGCCGAAAAACCCGACCTGGTACAATCAGACGAACCGGCGGTTTTCGTGACTCCATCGCACGTAATTGTACTGGAGACGTATGTGTACGTAAAACCAAACCTTTTTCTAGATAATATGTGTCCCATACATCACGCGTTGGATGATCTTTTGGGATATTCAATAAATCAAAATTATACTTTGGCGTTTCCACCTCACGACCCTGTACAATTTCAAATCCCATCGAAATAAAAACATTCTGCACCTCACGCATAAACCGTGTAATTGGATGGAGGTGCCCAATCTGCTTATGTGCGCCTGGCCATGTCATCTCCAACGCAGACGTAGCTGGTCTTGATACTCTACCAATCAGATTCTTCTGCTTTTTAAATGCTTGAACAATCGTCCGTTTGACCTCATTGGCCAATTTACCAACCACAGGTCTTTCATCCTTAGAAAGGTCTTTAATCTGTCGTAAAATCGAGGTTAATTGCCCTTTGCGTCCAAGATAGTGTACGTCAAAAGCTTGTAGCGCTTTTGTAGTATTGATTGTTTCAAGCTCTGTTAATGCCTTTTTTTTAATTTGTTCAAGCTGTTCTTTCATACAACAAGCTTACCGGTGGACCTCCTTTCTCGATAAAAAGAAAAACTCCATCAAGGTAACCAAAATAACTAATAATAAAGCACTCCACCATCGTAAATAATGCGTGCCTTGTAATAACAACACTCCTAGGAGTAGCGCTGAGAACCAAACTGATTGCCGCGTAGAAACGCCCAAGTGCCGGAAAATAATACGCTCTTTTGAAAACCATACTCTGCCAAAAAAACCAATCAGTGAGAAAGTGCCAATCAAAGCAATTAATAAACTTAGGTAAAAAAGCACAAAACCAATAAATCCTCCCTCATCTGGATTAACGTAAAACAATACTACTAGCCATGCAATCCAGCAGATGATGGTCGAGGTAGTCATAAAAATCAGGTATTTTTTAAGTGGCATTGTTGTTTGAAATAGCTTGAGATGTTAAAAAAGTAGGTTTGAACCTACGTGGATTTTAACACGTTTTTAAGCAATTCGCAAGTGTATAAGAGTCCTTATTTCTTTGCTAATGTTAGCGAAGAAATTACACCAAAAATCGTAATTTTTCGACCTCGTTTTTTCCCACCCTTTTTTCCAATTTTTTTACGATTTCCCGCTCGTGTAATTTGATTTCTTGACCGATTACTGAGCTCGTTACTGCAATAGTAAGTGTCTTATTTTTTACGTAGAGCGCTTTTACCTTTTCCTGAATTGCTTTACCAAAAAGCTCCTGAGCAATTGATTGAAATTCATTGCACACAACCGCGGCATTCACTTGCTCGGCAATACCGGCTTTATTCAGTGTTTTTTGCAAAAGGCTTCCGATTGACACGGGTCTTCCTTTTTTTCTTACATTATCCATTCCATCGATCCTCGCAAATTTCTTTAAAATCACATGTTTTACACCAGA
>CAZBNI010000174.1:0-2122 GCA_964493105.1 uncultured Gammaproteobacteria bacterium | reverse complement strand
TTCAGCGTCTTTTGGATTTTCTTCCAGAAAAATCAGAAGACCTTTTGACATCACGCTGTCTACGGCAGACTTCGCTTCCACATTGCCCAACTTTGCCTTTGTCTGTCCTTCAAACTGCGGCTCTCTGATCTTAACGGAAATGACTGCAGTCAAACCCTCCTTAACATCATCTGATGTCAGATTTTCTTCTTTTTCCTTGAGGTAACCAGCCTTTCTTCCAAATGAATTAATGGTCCTAGTTAGTGCGGTTCGAAAACCAGTCAAATGCATGCCGCCTTCAACCGTATGAATATTGTTCGCAAAACTGAAGATTGTCTCCTTGAACTCTTCAGTATACCGTAGTGCAATTTCTACATTGACGCCGTTTGATTCCTGTTCTACATAAAATGCGTTTGAGTGCTTTGGCGCTTTATGCGAATTCAGATGCTGTACATACGACGCGATACCGCCTTCGAAGTAAAAACCATACTGATGAGGCTTTTGGCCTTTTTTAGTTAACCGGCTATCAATGACCGTAATACGTGTTCCTTTGGTCAGATATGCTTGCTGCCGCAGATGATCCAGTATTGTCTGAAGGTCAAAATCCAAAACAGTGAAAATTTCCGGATCAGGCTGGAACGTAATCGTAGTTCCGGTTTTTTTGCTTTTGCCGATTGGTTTCACTTTTGTTTTTGCCTTGCCGCGTGAATACTCCTGCATCCATGCCTTGCCGTCGCGACTGACTTCTGCCCGCATGTATTGTGAAAGCGCATTTACCACAGAAACACCAACACCATGCAGACCACCAGACACCTTATAGCCACCGTCGCCAAATTTGCCACCAGCATGCAACATGGTCATGACAGTTTCAAGTGCGGATTTCTTAGTAACCTTATGGCGCTCAACCGGAATACCGCGTCCATTATCAGAAACACTCACCATATTGTCTTTTTGAAGCTCTACTGTAATATGATCGCAATGGCCTGCCATTGCCTCATCAATACCATTATCAACAACTTCCCACACCATATGATGCAGACCATCAGAGGCAGTATTGCCGATATACATACCGGGACGTTTTCGGACTGGCGCAAGGCCCTCGAGAACGGTAATCTGCTTAGCACCGTATTCTGACTTTTTCTTGTCAGGAGAAGCAGCTTTTGTAGTTTTTTTAGCGGCTGCTGGCTTTATTTTTTTATTGGCTTTTTTTGGCATATATATTTTTTCTGATTATATAAAATAACTTAATAAACAAACCCTATCAACTATACATAATTATCATTATCATCCTTGTTATTAGTTGTATGTTGTAAAAAATTGGTTACGTGATTGGTTATATATCACTAGTCCCAATGCCTATAACAACAAACTTATTTCAAAACCAACCTTAATACCTTACAACTTACAACATATCTGCTATCGAATGAATGAATATACAATAAATCCAAAGTAACCGAGAATCATGAATAAACCAAATAACCGATGCGTACGAATATTCTCTTTGAGAACAGGAAACGCTATTATCGTGAAAAAGAGCATCATCGGAATGCTGACGTATATATCTTGCTTGGCTACTGGTATAGGTAGAATTATTGCAGCTACACCGAGAATCAAAAGTGTATTAAAAATATTGCTTCCTAATACCATGCCGACATTGATTTCTTCCTGCTTTTTGATTGATGCGACCACAGAAGTAAACAACTCAGGCAATGAAGTGCCAATTGCGACAAGTGATAATCCAATGACCATTTGGCTTACACCAAGTGTCTGGGCAATCGAAATTGAACTATCAACCAAGAATTTAGATCCAAGTAATAAAAGCGCCAAACCAATAAGCGAGAATCCCAAATTCCGAGTGATCTTCCGCTTTCTCTTTTTATGTTCAATAAGGTCATAGCGCGCGATTCCTTCAATCGTACCCTCGACCCTCTCTTCAATTTCCTTAATATCATGCTTCAATTTTCCCAAGAGTTTCCTCCGCACTGTCATGATATTGTAATAAATAAACAGTGCAAACAATACAATCAAGACCGATCCATCAATACGGCCCAACGATCCATCCATGACAAGAAAGAATAAAAGCACGCTGACGGCAATTAAAAACGGAAACTCTTTACGAACAACCTTGGGTTCTGCTTTTGGC
>CAZBNI010000173.1:0-2162 GCA_964493105.1 uncultured Gammaproteobacteria bacterium | reverse complement strand
AGCCAGTTGAAGAAATTGACGGAGTCGGGTTCGCGGGAGTATTCGTCGTATCAGCATCACAACATACAGTACAATCATCCACTGGCGCTGGACCATAACCATGGCTCGGTGGAACCACGACAGGATTTTCTGGTGGGCCAGAGTGTCCCGCAGAATCAACGCATGCATAATCGCTTGCTACCTGATCAATGGTTGCGCCAACAATACAATCAGTACCACCGCTAGCATTCTGGTTATCCCACAACTGACAACGCTGGCCTGGCAAGCCGGAAGCGCATTCAAAAGCAGGCAAACATACCATATCGCCTGCCAGATTTGGCCCGCAACAACCAGTTGCGCAATCATTATGAGAATTACATTTTATCCATAAGGGCAACGGATTTGATGCGCAAGTAGTTATCCCAACATGCGCACCGCCTGATAAAGCTCCTGTTGGCACTTGTGAATTCTTAATGTCAGTATCGGTCCATGTCCCACCTCTTATAATATTTATAACATCAGCATACATGTCAACTTTACCCTCATTGTAATACACATAATCATAAACTCCTGAGTGAGTTAAATTTACCCCCGATATATCAATATTCCACCCCTCTTCAGCAACACTTGGCGATAAAGGAGGGCATAATCCAGGAATCCCTCCTGCAGGAGGAGGTACGCCTATTAAGCAACTCAATGGTACACCGCCACAATCAGCGTCAAGATTGCAAATTTTATACCCATAGTCAGGAGTAGAAAAAGGATCACAATACTTAGCGCAAAGACCCGTAACAGTATAGTTAAAGGCAGGTCCTGTCTGACCACTATCGATTGCAGTTGATAAGCCACCAGTTGCTGCAGATGTCTGTACATTGATTAAATTAATACTTCCGATAGCATTCTTAGGCTCTTCTGCTACGATCAAATGATCTGACCAGCCATTGGTACACATATTTGTATCGGCTTGCAAAGCCCCAAAAACGACCTGACTTGTAACAGGATCATAATTCCTAAAATAACATCCCTCAATAGTTACGAACTGGCTATTAGGCCCAGACTGGGGTGTAATGGCTGATGTATCACCATCCTGGTCGGCAATTACTGGCGTACATCGATCCAACACGATATCACAAACACTGTCAGGACATTCATCTACTCCATCACTGTCAGGGTCAGAGCATATGTTTGGATTAAACGCGCATGAGTCAAGGTCAACAATCGCACGACCACTGCTTGAGACTGTCTCGCCCGGAATTGCAGAATTAATCCACGTACTGCCCGCATCTACAGACGTCACTGCGCCGATATTGTCCGCTCCAACAACTGTTGCAACCACAGCGTCATCGCTTGTCCAGTTCCATGTATAATCCGTGTGATCAAGAACCGTACAATTTGGACCAATCGGAAATCCAGTATAATTTTGATTTTGGCCTATCGCATTAAACGTATGAGACGATGGAGTTACTGAAATCATGTCAACAGGGCAAGGATCCGTATTATCTTTAGTCTTAAACTGCCATGTATAATCACCATTAAGATGCACTCCTACATCGTTCGTGATATCTCGAGTCAATGTCATGAGATAAGAAGTGGTAGGTGCCAAATCAGCATTAGGTAAAAACGCAACTCCTTCCTCAAATGCATTATATACAAATACGGATCGTACACCATTGACAAGTCCGACAAAAGCATCGCAGTTGTCATCAGTGCATTCCTGTAAAAATACATTCGCAGGATTAGTAAGCGTCCCGTCAGTCATTAATGAATCAAATCGGGCAATTACTAGCGCGTTTACGCACACATCTGTTTCATTGATGTATGGCTTTGGAGAAGGAATCGGCACCATAATACACACACCACCAGTACATTCGTCATCACTTCCGCAAGGAGCACCAGCATTTGCGCTTCCAGCATCGCACTCTGTCGCACATGTTGGATCCTCGACAACCCGGGGTATGGCTCCACATGGCACATCAAACGGCAAACCATTACTTGTGCCAACGTCATTAGTGACGGTCACCGCATACGGATCAAACGCATTATTAAGATCAGGAACCGTTACATCAATTTGCTGATCTGCCCACGCACCAATCGGCGCTGTTGTCGGCACTGCATCAAGTGTAAAATCTACACTATCGAGTGGACCTCCCCCTGCTCCAAATGTTTCACCCACAAGGCGTAGC
>CAZBNI010000172.1:0-2165 GCA_964493105.1 uncultured Gammaproteobacteria bacterium | reverse complement strand
TTACACAATTTTTGACGATATATTCAATACGCAAAAATACGGCCTCCCAAAAGCGAGCAAACAGACAATACGATTCGTATGTAGACATTATCGCGTCTCACCCGCGGAAGTAATATATATTGATGATCAGGAGCAAAATTTGAAAGAGCCGCGTGCGCTTGGCATGCATACGATTCTCTACACGACGTTTAAAGATATGCGCAAGTCAATACGTATCAAACTGCAATGATTGATCTCAAAAAAAATTGGATGCAGATATCCCAGCGGCAGCGGATGAGTCCGTTTCCGAATTATATGTCTATGGAGTGCATAACCAGGGATATGAAAAAGCACGTTGGCGTCGTATACCGTGACACTGTTTTAATTTTGCAGGAAAATAACTTTCATGTATTTATCGACAAAGATGATCATATTCGTGTTGGGAAGACAGTTTTAAAAAAGGTAATTGCAAATCCCAATTTGTTTGTTCAGTATGAAAAGCGGCTCAAAGGATATGCAAACAGTTTTTATGCATTTCTGAAAAAAAACAATAACCAAAAAAGACTGAAAACGGTATCAGAAAGCAGACTTGCTTTTCTGCATGAGGAATATAACAGGCGTTATAAGCAAATATACTCTTTATACTTTCCGATCCTTTCAGTGGAGAATTATTTATTTGAGTATTTGCAGAGTTATATAAACAAGCGTGAGCACAATTTTAAAAAAGCAGCACGGTATATTGATACTTTAATTACAGCGCGCAGGGCGATGGTGAACAGGCAGGAGACAATTTCAGCGCTCAAGGCCTGTGAACGCATCAAAAAGAATAGATCATGGATGCGATTATTTCAATCAAAAAAAGCAGTTCAGTCAATAGCGAAAAATAAAAAACTGTACCAACTGATTAAAAACCATGAACGTACTTGGTACTGGATTACGCGTGATTATGATGATCCGGTATTAACATTTGAAGATTTTACCCTTCGGTTTAAAAGACATCTCCGCAGGGATCCGGCACGGGCGCTGAAAAAAATGTATAGCGAAGAACTTGAGCTGAAAAAAAAGATTACGGCGATTGTCAAAAGGCTGCGTATCGATAAAAAACACAGGCGATTATTCCAGACCATGCGAGAGGGAATTCATTATAAAGAATATCGCAAGAGCGTTGTTTCGCAATCATTATTTTTATATGATCCTATTTTGAAAGAAATCGCGCGAAGAGCGGGCCTGTCACTCCGACAAGTACGGCATATCCGAGTTGAGGAAGTTCGTTCCTTACTTGCCCAAACTGTCGATATCTCGCATGAATTAAATGAACGAATAAAATTGTCGGTATGGCATGCGCAGCGCGGAAAAGCAAAAGTATACGTTGGGAAACAAGCGCAGAAGTATTTTAATTCTTTTGTGAAAATTAATAAGGACGCAAAAGTACTCCAAGGTATGGCAGTATCACCGGGAATTACAAAAGGCCCTGTTAAGATTGTTATCAACCCAGATGCATTTCATAAGGTAAAAAAAGGGGACATTATTGCCACGCTGCAGGCAACGCCGGTATTTACCCATGTATTGTCAATCGCATCTGGCCTGATCTGTGATGGCGGTCCGGGCATTACGTCGCATCCGGCGACTTTAGCGCGTGAGGCTGGCATCCCTGGCATTATTGGGCTTCGGATGGCAACAAAGATTCTGAAAGACGGGCAGATTGTGGAAGTGGACGGGGATAAAGGAATAGTTAAAATTAAAGCCGAGCGCAACCTCGGAGAGTTGCGCTCGGAGAATATAAAATGCCCCAGACCCTCGAATGATTAAAAACGTTAGTCATTGCGAGGAGCGACCCTGAACTTGATTCAGGGGAGTGACGTGGCAATCTCGGTTGGGCAGTAAAACGAAGATCGCCACGGTCGCCAAAGGCTCTCTCGCGATGACAATACTGTGGTGGCGTGGCCGCATAAAAAAAATGACTCACCACATTCGGTGGGTTGTTTTTAATTTATTGTTACTTCAGCGATTCTATCTTGGCAGTTAGATTTGCTCCAAACGGTTTGGTTGTATAATTCGTGCCTGGCCCGTAAAAATCAAATCGGACTCCTTCGGCGTTTGGTACTTCTACTAGTTCTTCCGTTGGGACATCTAGCTTTGAGGAAGCGGCAAGTGTAATAATTGAAGCATGGCTGTTGGCAACGTAG
>CAZBNI010000171.1:0-2186 GCA_964493105.1 uncultured Gammaproteobacteria bacterium | reverse complement strand
ATTACCAAAAAAAGAATTCGCCGAAAACTCATCGAAAAATGCTTCACAAACAAACTATAGTTTCTTTGCGCAAACGCCTCACTAAAAAACGGAAACGAAGCAATTGCAACTGATACCCCAAAAACGCTGATTGGGAAATTCTGCAAATTGTTCGATAACGTAAAAACTGCAACTGAGCCGGCGGCTAATGTTGATCCGATCACGACACTTACCAACTGATCAATTTGGGTCACGGCAAGGCCAAAGGTGCGTGGCAGCATCAACTTACCGATTGATCGAACTCCCGAGTGTTTATAATTAAATACGGGCCGGTACCGATATCCGATTCGCACTACCCCAGGAATCTGAATCGCAAGATGTAAAAAAGATCCAAGCACAACACCGTACGCAAGCCCATATACCCCATAGCGTGGTACAAACGCTACGATACCTATAATAATTCCAACGTTATAGAACACCGGCGCAAAAGCAAAATTTGCATAACGCTTCAAAGAATTCAAAACACCTGTTATCACGTTACTAATGCCAAAGAAAATTATCGACATCAGCATAATGCGCGTCATATTCACAGTCAACGACTGCTTTTCCGCGTCAAAGCCTGGGGCGATCAGCGGAACAAGTTGTGGCGCGAAAATAAAAAAGATTACTCCAAAAATAAGCAATCCAACAAGTAAAATATTAAGTAGCGAGTTTACCAAATGCCACACTTCTTCTTTTTTCTCGGGTCTCTCCTTTGCGCGTTGCAAGTATTCAAGAAATATCGGAATAAATGCGGCTGATAAAGCCCCCAAAACAAGTACATTGAAAATCAGGTCAGGAATCTTAAACGCGGCATAGTAGATATCCAATGTATCGCCTGCTCCAAACCGTGATGCGAGTAACCGATCACGAATCAGGCCAAGTAAACGGCTGGAAATTGAGGCTCCCGCTATAATAATTGCACCACCTGTCAAGGTGGTGGTTAATTTTTGTATGAATTTTGACCACATTATAAAAAAATTATACCGATTTTATTACGAAAATGCAAGATTGTAATGCAGCAAAAATTTATTAATAATATGTGTCGCAAAATGATTGAAGTGCATACACACTTCAATCACCCTGAATCAACAAAGTTGAGTGAAGGGTCCCGAATCATCGACTTAGTGAATACCAGAATCGTAAACCGGAGGTCTCGGGTTACCTGCTAGCATGTATACGCCTGCGGTGAGTGATACGATCAATTTGTATACCATCAACGTGTGTCGTAAAATATTCTACAACTACAAAGACGTCGAATCATCTACTTTCCGCCAAAGGCGGATCTCCCGTAGGGACGACATGTCGTGATGAGACGAACATAAAAGGGAGGGTTGTAATGAAGAAGGAACTTTCCGTTACCCCTTCATAAACAAAAGAGCTGCCGGCTAAGTCTGAATGTTACAAGATCATGATGACAGAGAGGAGAGAGTTTTTCTATCACTATAATCAAACGTTCAGTAAATATGAGCCGACAGCTCTTTTGTGCCAACAAACGTGTTAGCAACATTGAAGTATATATGAAATTATTTTATTGTCAAGAGGTAGCAATTCTTAAATACATTATTTTAAAAATAGTGTACTTGAGGAATGGAGGGAAAGACGTGAATTGCAGATCGTACGAATACGATAGCAACTATATTGTCTTTCCCTGCGAATACTGCAGGCTATTGAATCGTGAATGGCCACTCAAAAATCAAATTGATCCCAGGATAAATGCAAAGGCCAATTATCAAAAACGTGAGTACACAACGAAAAGCCCCGCCAACATTAGACAAGAAATGGACAATCCCGTTGAGACCAAACGTGATCAGGCCATACAAAATCCTCCAATAGATAAGTGATACGAGTCAAAAGCCGAAATCGTACAAGAAGTACTCCAAAAACGTAGTACCTCCCATACTGACGAAATGCTCCTTGAACATCGCCAACTCCGACACTGGCATTATGACGAAGTGGATGACAAAAAAATTGACCCAACAATTCATCCTGTCAACTCGTCTCCTCTTGTCCGCCAGTGCTTCCCAGCGTTCCAACGAGTGGTCCAATATAGAAAAGCAATTACGAGCACAAGTCGAATGACTGTTGCCCATACAATGTAACCAGTCGGAATCTGTGTCATGATGACACCTCCTTCTTTATCAACAATTATTATTTACTTACCAACC
>CAZBNI010000170.1:0-2188 GCA_964493105.1 uncultured Gammaproteobacteria bacterium | reverse complement strand
TGAGACTCCCTCGGAACCGAATTTCATTTTTCCGTATGAGTTTGCTCCAATCTTGAGATGGTAGTTGAATATTTTTACAAGAAGTACTGCAATGACAGTTGCCATAAGGACGAGCCCTACCTCAAGCGATAGAATAGAAATGATGACTGCCGTACTGAGCTTGCCAGTGCCGGCCAGAAGAAGGACTGACACAAAGATAATCTTATCAGCCGCAGGATCAAGCAGCGCTCCGAGTCTGGTGATCTTATTGTGGTGCCGTGCCACTGCGCCGTCGAGTGCATCGGATATTAAGAAAAGTATGAAGATGACAGCGGTCCAAAAGTACTGTTCTTGCCTATAGAGCAGATAGATCGGTATAATAAGAAAGATACGGGCTGTAGTAATCAGATTTGGGGTAATCCACTTCGGGACAAATCGAGCAATATAGAGAAACGGCACATCCCGCAGGGACATGAGTTTATCGAAAATATTACGCTGTTCCTGTGCCTTGATTTCATCCATATTATTTTAAGTGTATAAGAAAATATTGCTTGTGTCTATTGCATTCCGAATAATAAAAAAGAGCTCAAGGTCCTTTGCCCGATCTGGCATGCTGAAAACTGCACATGGTATAATCCGTACTCCTTTTTTTATGCTGATTGCTACACGTGGTGCCGTAAAAGCAGTCACGCCAGTTGATATACAAAGCGCCCGCGGGCAGATCGTATTGGCAAATACATACCATCTCTGGCAGCGGCCAGGATTATCGGTTATTAAAAAAGCTGGCGGATTGCATCGCTTTATGGGATGGGATGGACCGATACTGACCGATTCGGGCGGGTATCAGGTTTTTTCACTTGCACAGAGAAGAACAATTACAGAAACAGGCGTTACGTTCGTTTCAGAAATTGACGGCAAAAAGCATTTGTTAACTCCTGAACGCGCTATCGAAATCCAACGGGTACTGGGGTCGGATATCATGATGAGTTTTGATGAATGCGCGCCGTACCCTGCGACAAGGGCATATGCGAAGAAATCATTGGAACTAACATCTCGCTGGGCGCTTCGTGGCCTTCGGTATTACAAAAAGAAAAAAATTAAAAAGCAGCTGTTGTTTGGAATTGTTCAAGGGTCTGTATACAAGGATTTGCGTTTGCAAAGCGTTAAGGAGTTGATGGCAATGGATTTTTCCGCCAAAGGCGGACCAGCCCCCGCCTGCGACGCAGCTTTGGCGGGCAGGTCTGGCTGGGACGGCTACGCATTAGGTGGATTAGCAGTTGGCGAGCCAACGCCTGAAATGTACAACGTACTTAAGTATACCGTGCCAGTTTTGCCGGCAGACAGGCCGCGTTATCTGATGGGCGTGGGCAAGCCAGAACAAATCGTCGAAGCAGTACGAAGGGGAGTTGATATGTTTGATTGTGTTATCCCAACACGCAATGCGAGACATGGCCTGTTGTATACATGGCGGAATTTCTCATTGCAGCAAAGTTTTTATCAAGCATTGCGGATAAAGCAAGCACAATACCGAAATGATATGAGACCGATTGATCCGCAGTGTGATTGCGAAACGTGCCAGCATTATTCCCGGGCATATATACGCCACCTTTTTATGACTAATGATCCGCTTGCGCTCCGGTTGTGTACGATTCATAATGTTTCTTTTTATACGCAGCTCATGTCAATGATACGTGCAAAAATCCGTTCAGGTACGCTCTAGGGGGTATATTCTTTTTTTAACAGAATATGTTATACTGGTATTATATGAAGGAGTTTTTCAGGCCTACTATACCAAAAATCGTATTAATGCTTCTCCTACCGCTTTATTTGGCAGTAGAACTCGAGGTAGTGCAGGCCGGTGAGTCAGCCTTTAATTTAATTGCATCTCCGTTTCCATTTGTAGTGCTGATATTTGCGGTACTTGCGTATTGGGGGAGCGTTCCATCCAACACGTTTGGCGCTGAGTGGTCAATGGCTACGGTTGGTCAGAAAAGCCTCGGTGTCGTGCTTGAAATTGTACTTCCATTGGCGATTAGTTATCTGCTTTCTTGTTCAATTTTGTATGCGATCAAGAAACTTAAGCCCCAAAAAGAAGAACACAAGGCTGAACCACTTGAGGAAAAGTAGATTTTTGTATTGAGTGAGCAGGATGATGTAGGCAACTTCATTGGTGAGTTGCATTTTTTTAACAACTTTGGCAGAATGTAAA
>CAZBNI010000169.1:0-2201 GCA_964493105.1 uncultured Gammaproteobacteria bacterium | reverse complement strand
CCTTCCTTATGAAAACCATTTTTTCTTAGCACTTTGAGAGATGCCATATTTCCAACCGTAACGTAAGCATATATCTTTCGTAACTTAAACTTTTTAAAACCCAAATCTACTAATTGAGCTACTGCTGCAGACATAATTCCCTTATGCCAGTTTTGCTTGGCTAACCAGTACCCTAGTTCAGCTTTATGGCCAGGTTCGATCTGCATCAGGCTCACGCACCCTGATACTTCATTATCAACTTCTATTGCCAAATGAAAATTTGTTTGCGACTTCTTTTTGTACTGATTGACAATTTTTTTCAACCAAATAACAGCATCGTTCTCTTTATAAGGATAAGGGATATGCAGCGTGTTCCGATAAATATCACGGTGATTAATTTTTTTAGCAAGCACTTTATAGTCTGTTTTTTTAAACGGCCTCAGAATAAATCCTTTTCCTGTGATGCTTTTTTCATCTCTTTTTCCATTGTATGGCTTTTAACAGTGGCCCGTATAAATCTTCGTTTGTTGGTATTTCAAATTTTGTATCTTTTGACTTAGCTTTATACTGACCAAGTATAAATTGAACAAAATGAACTTCTGTAATTAAAGCAATTGGCGTTTGCTCCTTACCTTCGCCCATGACTGTAACGGCTGCCGATGCCAACGAATCAACAACGTTTAACGTTGATACTTCCATGGTTCTGTTAAATAAATCCTTGGCACCACGATAGTCATTGATCGGCTTCATGCCTGCATATGCTAATGCGATTCCCTGTACCCCACGGCGCAACGGGGTTGTATGGCTATCAGTTATAATAACACCAAGCTTTTTGACATTGAATTTCTTTTTTAAGAACCGAAGGATCTCGAGTGCACTTTTATATGGTCGCCGGGGCCACAGAATATAGTAATCACCAGAATTGGATTCGTCAATTCCCGCGCTTGGAATTAACACATTATGCTTCATGGTAAGCACTGCGTAACCATTCGTCATTTTATTCCGTGGTAAATACCGGTCTGCTTCTTTTTTGATAAGCTTATCTTTATCCTTTATTGTTGATTTTAAAACACATCTGCCTTGATGAATACTCACCACCTTAGAAGCAATAACTACAACAGAACACTCCGTCAGTCTTTTGATTGATGCACCTAATACTTTAAAAATATCGTCCCGTGGCGGTCTTAATAAACGCGTTTTTATTGCTCGAATTCTCATACTTTATTCAATTTTACCACGTTTTAATTGTTGTGGAAAACCCCATTGACCGATATAATTAAAAGGAATAGTATAAGGAATCGTATATTGAAAACCCTTTATATGAGCTATATTCCGTGCTACAATAGTTCGTAGAAACATTTGTAACGGGGTGTGGCGCAGTTGGCTAGCGCGCAGCGTTCGGGTCGCTGAGGTCGGGAGTTCAAGTCTCCCCACCCCGACTTTAATAATTCAGTTTCCGGCATAGCCGGATCAGCCTTTGGCTGAGGCTAGCGCGCAGCGTTCGGGTCGCTGAGGTCGGGAGTTCAAGTCTCCCCACCCCGACCATTTCGAGTAGTGCTGTATATACAATGATATGTTATGTATATAACAGTACCCGAAATAAAACTTCCAACCTTCAAACAAAGAGGTTAATTACTACATGCCCAAAATCGTACCTATCAACACCTCCTAAGTGGATTGCTTATATCACGATGGTATATAGGAGTAATCAATCTGCAATCTACTTACATGGAGGAATCGTATGTGCTATATGGCACTTGATGGCCGACGTATTGATAACGTCATACGCGATTTCATGCCGCGTTATCCGCATGACCAGCAACCGGCTGGACTTGCCAAGGGCAAGCTGCGACGCCCAAAACCGCTCGAAGTTTTCACAGAAGATAACGGCTCAACATTCGGCTACCTCATTGGAAAAGCTAGTAAAGACGACAAGTTTCTTTTTCAACCAGCCGGGTCAGAAGACGCTATCGTCATCTCCGGTGATCTACCGGCTACCAAAGCAACGAAGCAACAGGTAACTACCGCCGCAAATGCCCTTGCTGTGGCATAGTGCCACACTAAATATCATAGCCGCCGGTACCTCCCTTGGTACCCGCGGCTTCTTTTTTTATTGTAAAAAAAGAAAAGCCCCGGTCCGTAGATCGGGGCTTTCATCAAAAAAACAATTTCCTCCTATAATACATACTATTAGCAATTCGGCTCAAGCGCGAGCGATTCAT
>CAZBNI010000168.1:0-2216 GCA_964493105.1 uncultured Gammaproteobacteria bacterium | reverse complement strand
TGAAATTAAGGCAAATAAATTAAAATATAAAGAAATACCAATTAAGGCAATTTATACGGAATACTCAATGTCCAAACCAACCGGACAGGGATTTTTAACAGGAGTAAAAACATTTATTAAATTAATAGTATTAAAGGTTACAAAATGATGTTTATTCAGATTTTAATCATAGCGTTTCTCTTATTCGCGGTTTCACGTGTAATTTTGCGCTTTAAGGACCGCACGATTTCAATCGGCGAACTTATTGTATGGTTGGTTGTATGGGTAGGAGCTGGCGTGATTACCATATTGCCGCAATCAACAGACTTTTTAGCAAAAATACTGGGAGTTGGCAGGGGAGTAGACGCTATTATTTATCTAGCGATCATTATGCTGTTTTATGGCGTTTTCAGGCTGTATGTTAAGATGGAGCATATTGAGCATGAAATAACTGATATTGTTCGCAAGACTGCTTTGAAGGATGATGACAAACACGATGACAAAGAAAACTAGCGTTGTAATCGTTAGTGAATTTTTTCCACGCTCTGCTTCAGGCGAATCCCGGGGCGGTGTTGAGATGCGCTGTTGGCATATAGCTCAGCGCATTACTGCTGATTATGGCGTAACAGTGATCACGTCACGCGAACCAAAATTGCCAGACAATGATTACTTTGGGGACATACAGGTTCTTCGCCGTGGACCTACGCGAGAATATTCACAAGCAGGATCGCTTTTTAAGCGTTTCCAGTTTATGCTCGACGTATACAAAACCATACGATCATTACGGCCGAAAATAGTTGATGCCCAAAGTTATGTCGCGTACTTGCCGGCATTTTGCGCGGCAAAAAAAGTTGGCGCGTTTAGTATCGCCACGTATCATGATGTTTGGAAAGGGCGCTGGCTAAAATTATCCGGCATCATGGGTATTATCGGTGAGGTGTATGAAAGAATTTGCCTTTCAAGAAAGTGGAATTTATTTATTGCGAATAGTGGTTTTACTAAAAAAGGCCTTACGCGCGCTGGTATACAAGATTCAAATATTGAAGTTGTCCATAACGGGATCGATCTGAAAATGATCAAAAGCATAGAAGCTGAAAAATATTCACAGCCCACAATTTGTTCAATTACGCGGCTTGTGCCTTACAAAAGGGTTGTTGACCTGATCAGAGCGATGGTAATTGTCAAAAAAGATATACCAAACGTTCAATGCAAGATCGTTGGCATGGGTCAGGATTTTAGTTTACTTAAAAAAGAAATAAAAAAGCGAAATATGGCTGGCTCGATTGAATTATTAGGCTTTGTGTCAAGCAGTAAAGAAGTCATGAAGATTTTGAAACGGTCCCATGTTTTTTGCCTTCCATCGGAAATAGAAGGATTTGGCATTGTTATTGCGGAAGCTATGGCAAGTAGTGTGCCAGTTGTAGCGTCAAATATACCACCTATTGCTGAAGTCACGCGGAAAGGAAGAGGAGCGTTCTTGGTCAAACCGCGCAGTGTTGATAAGCTCGCGAACGCGCTTACAACAATGCTAAGTGATCAGGAGTTACAGCAGAAATATATTGAGCAGGGCTTGGAGATCGCGCAAGAGTATAATTGGGACAAAATCGGTGTTCGGGTATCTGAACTGTATAAAAAGCTAGCATCATGAAGATAGCTATTCTCATAGCGACACTAACGCACCACAGCGGTATTGACCGTGTTGCTTTGCAACAGGCAAAGAAAAATATCAAAGCGGGCAATACGGTTACCATTCTCACGTTTGAAGCAACAATGAAGATACCCGGAGCGTCAATAGAGATTCTTGGAGCACCACGACATTCACTATGCGAGCGCATCTATCGTCTTCTGTTTTTTTTGGATGTTGCAAAAATAAATCGATGTGCGCGTATGCTCAAAGACGCTGATGAAATCCACGCGTACCAATATCCAATGAGCTTGATCGCGCTTAAGGCTAAAAAGAAATATGGAGTTCAGTTTCATTATCTGAATCATGGGATCGCGCCTGCTTCCACTTTTGAAAATATAGTAGAAAAAATTTATATACGTATTATAACGAAGTTCACTAATCGGGTAATCAAAAAAGCCGATCACGTGATGTCCATTAGTAAGTATTTAGCAAATACGCTGCGTTCAGAAACCGGGGTGAAAAGTACGGTTACCAAAGAATTATTTAATGTAGATAGTGACAGATTTAATCCTGCGCTTGATACTTCAAAAATTCGTAAAAAATATAACAT
>CAZBNI010000167.1:0-2225 GCA_964493105.1 uncultured Gammaproteobacteria bacterium | reverse complement strand
TGTCAGTCACATCAACATCCAATTCTCTTGTACCACTAATAACAGTAACTCCGTTCAAAACCAGCGCATCGACGGAATTGATAGCCGGACCATTGCGATCAGACGAAGTGCCTGTCACATCCTGCTCATAATTAAAGGAATTACACACCGCATTGGCAAAGCTGTCGCACGGTTCAGGTATGTTATTATCTACGCCAAACGGTGGGCTGTTAATCCACGTCGGCGGACCGATAAACTCAAAATTTGCGTACAGATTGGCCGATGCTCCGTTCGGGGTCGTAATGTATTTATAAATATGAGAATTGGGAGGCAACTCATATTGATGTGATGCATCATTCCAGCAGGTATCCTGATTAAATCCTACACCTTCTTGGCACAAACCCACTGCAACACCAATGTCATTGAGCGGATCTGTAGGTATGGTGATGCCAAGTGCACTGCCAAGTGCTTCCTGCCACGAAGGCCACCTTGAATTTGTCATATTACTAATATAAGTACCTCCCTCAAGCACTGGGAAATGGTCATTTGCTGCTTTGTAATTGATCAATTCGCTCCAAATATCATTAAGATCGTTCAAACGCTGCATATCACGGCGTAATGCCGCAAGATCAGCAGGATCAATATTCACATTAAACCTCAGATTATCCAGCATTGCATTATAGATACTGATGGTAGCATCCGAAGAATCAGGATGGTACGTGATCAAATAGATATTATTATAAATACTACCGCCGATTATATTCATTGCCGCCACATAAACTGTCCGACCAGAACGCGCTGCTGGATAGCCGTCAACGGTAATACGCTGCGATTCCGGTCCTCCTGGCCAGCGATTCTTATACCATTGATCTGGTGATAAACCATCCTCATTCTCATACACTTGTATGCCAATTGCATCAGAAGATACGGATGTCCATGTGCCTCCTGCGCTGTTGCAGATTGAAGCGGTTGGTGATACTCCATTATCACAGGTGCCTGGGTACACAAAAAAGTATTGCTTAAGCTTTGTATCAATTCCATCATGGGGATCAACCGTCAATGGATCTGCTTCTGTCACTATAACCTCGGCTGTAGTGGCAAGTTGCGGTAAATTCTGACTATCACCGCAATACCACGTAGAAAAATTCATTACATAATTATCGTTACCATTAGTTGGAAACGGTGAATTGTCACATTTTTCAGTGCTATTATAATTGCCAAATGAGATACATCCATTCTGATCATTTTCGGAATCTTCAAATACAAACGCGTCGCTTACTGGCGCCTGTGGATCAGGCCATGCCAATAAACAAAGCGGTGCGCAAATACGAATGCCCTGCGTAACGCTTCCCATGTCATACTCTGGGATGCCAGTGCCATCAGCGGTCAGTCGTAAACTACCGCAGTTCTTAATATCATTCGAAGTTAGCATGCAATCCCATTGGTCTGTTTGATTGGCAGGGCAAGCGGCACTTCCCGCAGCATTATGCGTTACATCAAAAATATTTGACGGATCACCACTTGCTTCATCCCAGGTAAAATCAAAACCACCGCCCAAAAGCCAGCCATTCGCGTCCCTGGGCCGTACTTCAATTTTCATCTGATTGCCTGGGTCCGTGTCCATATCATCAGGAGAACATCCATCCACTGAACAATGATATAAAAAAGGTTGCCTATCCGTTACGCCAACATTGAGTCGTCTCCAAACAGAGAGGCTATCTATCTGGCAAATCGCATTATTGATAATCCGATACTGAGCAGGATTATCAACACCGCCAACTGGCATCATGGCAACTCCATTTGCGCTTAAAATATCTTCTTCAACAAGCTCTATCTCAACATTATCCAGCAAGTCAAAAACAGTCCCATGAGAATATGTAAAACCATTGGTAAATGGATAAATCGTACCGTCTGTATCAGGTACGGCTATGCCGTTCACTCTCACAATAACAGTAGTGTCAAGCGTGAAAGTATTTGGATCCATTTCCCGGTCAAAAGTATATCTAAACGCCGGATTGCCACAAGGAATATCTCTTAGCGGTACAGGGTCAATGCTTGCTAAATTTGGCCGTGCGTAACAGCAGGTATCACTACCGCAACCAATGACGCCAGTTGCACCTGGATCACATTGCGCATCTCCAGGAGCGGGATTTGCCGCATCATAACTGCATCCACAATATAAACCGCGTTCAGGTCCGGTACAAACGTCAATGTCAGACGAACAGACCAAGCCAGTTGAAGAAATT
>CAZBNI010000166.1:0-2234 GCA_964493105.1 uncultured Gammaproteobacteria bacterium | reverse complement strand
CATTCAATTTGCCGTACAATACAGGCAACTGTCCGAAAGGTACCTGTCTAGGACAAATACTTGCATTATTTATGGCTTATGTTATACTCAAATCGCTCATTTACAGGGCTTTTTTATTACCAATTAATATCTCTCATGCTTATCTGACTGGTTTCTGAATATCCTTGCCTTTATTTATTAAAAATAGGGGTTTACTAGAGACTAGGCTCAAAGAAAAAAGCAGAGGACTAAAAAAGGAACATACATCTATGAAAGAGATTCAATTGCTCGACATGCTAAAGAGCGGTGTTCATTTTGGACACCAGAAGTGTCGATGGCACCCAAAAATGAAGCCGTACATTTATACGTCACGGTCCGGTATTTATATTATCGATCTCGAAAAAACGGCGGAAAAGCTGCGGGAAGCATGCGATTTTATCAGTACGACGGTTAGCCATGGAGGAAAGATCCTCTTTGTCGCCACCAAACGCCAGGCGCAACCAATTGTCCAAAAAGCAGCTCGCGAAGCGGGTATGTTATTTGTTACTGAACGCTGGATCGGCGGTACGCTAACCAATTTTGAGAATATCTCAAAGCTGATTCGCCGTCTCAAAGACTTGCGTTCAAAAAAGCAGAAAGGCGAGCTTGATAAGTATACTAAACGTGAGCAGCTGCAATTCACTGAGGAGATTGAGTATCTGGAAAAGCTTGTTGGCGGCATTCAAGAGATGGAAAAATTACCACAGGCGCTTTTTGTGGTTGATGTTCGCAAAGAAAAAACCGCTATTCGTGAAGCGCGTAAAAAAAAGATCCCGATCATTGCGATGGTAGATACAAACTGCAATCCCGATTTAATTGATTATCCGATTCCTGCAAATGACGATGCTACCAAATCTATCAAGATTATTGTTTCAGCCGTCTTTGACAGTATCACTACTACTGAAGTGAAAAAAACAGCGCCTCAAGGAGAACCACAAAAGTCAGAAGATGCCACAGCCAAGCAGGAGGAGGTTGCGTCAACTAACGAAAAGGATAAGAATTAAACATATGAAGATAGATACCACAACGATACAGCAACTCCGAGAAATGACAGGTGCGGGTATTATGGATGCAAAAAAAGCACTTGAGGAGTCAGGTGGAGATGTAGATAAAGCGATTGAATATTTGAAAAAGCAAGGACAGAAGGTCGCAGCTAACAAGCGGGAACGTGAAACAAAGGAGGGATTTATAGGTTCGTATGTGCATGCAAATGGCAAAGTGGCGACCTTAGTCGCACTAGCCTGTGAAAGCGATTTCGTGGCAAACACTGACGATTTTCATCAGCTGGCACACGATCTCGCGATGCAGGTAGCCGCAACAGATCCCCAGTATGTTTCACCAAATGAAATACCAGAAGAAGTTATTGCCAAAGAGAAAGAGATTTTTGAAGAGCAACTCAAGAAGGAGAATAAACCGGAAAAGATTTGGAAAAAAATTATTACTGGAAAGCTTGAGAAATTTTATGAGGAAGTATGCCTTCTAAAGCAGCCATTTATCAAAGAAGATAAAAAGACTATCGAACAACTTATGAACGAAAAGGTGTTAAAACTCGGCGAGAACATTCAAATTAAGGAAATTAAACGAGTTGTATTATGACGCGACGCGTAATCGGCGTTCAATTTAATCCCTGGGACCAAGTGTATCATTTTGATCCCGGCTCAGCTGATTTGGGAATTGGTGACTATATTATTGTACGAACTGAATCGGGCGTAGAAATGGGTAAAGTTATCCAGTTCAATGAAGTGGATGATGCTAAGCTCGATGATAAGCTTAAACCAATCGTACGTAAGGCGACTCGCGAAGATATTGAAAAGCAGAAAAGCCTCAGTACCAAGCGCGATGAAATATTAGTCAGGGCTCGTGAGTTGACTCTGAAGCATCATTTGAATATGAAGCTTGTTGATTGTTATTTTTCGTATGATGGCGGTAAAGTAACACTCGTTTTCACTGCTGATGGCCGTGTTGATTTTCGCGAACTTGTAAAAGACCTCGCTCGTCAATTGCAAAAATCAATTCGGCTGCAACAGATTGGGATTCGCGATGAAGCAAGGCGATTGGGTGGTTTTGGAGCCTGCGGAAGGGAAGTGTGTTGCAAAAAGTTTCTACACAATTTAACGAGCGTAACAACTGACCTTGCCCGTATACAGCAAGTACACAGCCGTGGGAGCGATCGTATTTCCGGGGTATGCGGACGTTTAATGTGTTGTCTGGGGTAT
>CAZBNI010000165.1:0-2236 GCA_964493105.1 uncultured Gammaproteobacteria bacterium | reverse complement strand
CTTGTTGAAAAGGCTTAAGATTATCCTGCTGAATAATGCTCTCAATCGGAAATGAGTATTCTTCGCTCTTTATTTGCTTAAAATATTCCCTCCCTTTACCTACATAATAAAACGTTATTGATGATACACCTGCCGTAGTTGATAATATTGTTGAATGGAGACGTATCCCGATAAAGAGCTTTGCATGTGCCATGAGGCTAACATAATCGTATGGCGTACACCCTGATGCCTTTATAATACGTGTTTGGTTAGGATTTTGCATTTGCGACACTATTCTCTGAGCAATTATTTCATCCCCTTCGGCCTTCGCAATATTCATCGGAAAAAATAATATTTTCGTATGATATTTTTCTATTACCCAATCAGCTAATGCCGCAAGCCGCTGATACATCGTAATGCTGTCTGGCGTAATTCGGTGCTGAGGCCTCAATCCTAGCATCTGCAAATACCGATATGGCAACCATCCACTTTTGGAATAATGAAACCAATTACGGGGTGCAATTCCGACATAATTATCTAAATACTTTTTTTTCAAACCACTACTTCGCTGAAACCGGTCTATAAGCTGTGTATTGAGCGGCCTTTGGGGAATTAAAATTGCAGGATCATGCGATACAATTATTTTAGCGTGAGAACCCCATGACAGTAGTTTGTCTTTTGAAGCGGTATCACGCACAAAAAATATCTTAGTCCTTTTTACAATAAATTTAATTAACCTTTTGCTCAGAGCAGCTTTCGTCGGACCAATACCTTGAAACGCACCAAAAATATTTTTGTTTACCGCCCAAACACAAAAAATCTTTGCAACCCAGTACATCACACCAATCTTATTTGTATAGTCTTTCAGTACTTCCCCGCCGCCCCAAAAAACAGCATCGCACGTTCGAGCAAGAGCCAATAATCTAAATAAATCAAACGGGTTCAGGCTCTCTGAAGCAATGGGTAAAAAATGTATTCCATAGTGCCGTTCATCCTGTTGCGAGTTCAGCGAAAGTCCCCATATAATCGCATCCGGAAAATGCTTTTTTAAAAGCACTATATTACCGGCCAGTATTGCTGCGTCACCTATATTTAAATGGATGCTCCCGTTGATTATAAGAAATTTTTGTACCTTTTTCTGCTTACCTTGGTATACTTTTTCTGTTTCATTAGCAATTTTATTCCATGTATTATTAGTTTGAACAAAAATGCGCGCCTGTTCTGCAAATTTTCGATACGTCTTTTGCGTTTGTAATAAATCAATAACTCGTTTGCTAAATGTAGATGCTTCATTCTTACCAACTACGTATCCGGAAAGGCCATCATGTACTACCTCCGGTATTCCACCGACACCAGTTGTTACAACTGGTCTTCCAGCGGCAAGCGATTCTAAAATCGTAAGTGGTAAGCCCTCTCGATCTGAAGTCAACATTAAAACTGAATGCTGGGAAAAAATAGCTGGGATTTCTTGATGATCTTTTTTTCCCACAAATTTTACATTATTCTCAATCGCATGTTCCATACAATATTGACGACATGCTTGTTGTTCTGGTCCATCTCCGACCATCGTTAAACTCGCTGATGGAATTATTTCTACAACTTTTTTAAAAATCTGTAATGCATGCAAAGGATTTTTTTCTGTAGCAAAACGCCCGACCCAAAGAAGCCGATTATTGGGCTTGTCCAGTATCGGAACATTCAAAAAATCCTCAATATGAGAAACTCCATTATGAATAATCGTTATTTTATTCTTATCGATACCCATTGCTATGAGTATTTTTTCGATTTCCTTACTTACTACAATAAGGTGGTTTGCTCTTTTGAGAATATATCGCGCGACACTCTTGAGTATCGCATTATGAGAAAAATAATACGCATCCGAGCCATGTAGGGTGATAATTAGCGGCTTCCGATAAATCCATTTTAACAACACGCCAACAAATCCATTCGCAGCCCAATGAGCATGAATAATATCAGCATGACGGGAAGGACGTACCGCCCTCAGAAAACAACTGACCACAAAAAAAGGAATTTGTATTTTTGCCAACCAGCTCGTCTTAATATTACTTACAACTCCACTGCCATAGGCGAGACGCTGCATAAATAAAGAAAAAAAATAACGAAATCTAACAATCTTCACGTCATCTTGCATTTCCGTCCGTAAACTTTTTACTGCACGCGGTGCGACAACTGTAACCTTATTCCCTTTTTGTACTAATTCTCTCGCAAGCTCATACACAAAAATTCCCGCGTAGTC
>CAZBNI010000164.1:0-2239 GCA_964493105.1 uncultured Gammaproteobacteria bacterium | reverse complement strand
TTTTTATCTTCAGGCTCACCTTTATCATAACCGAAAAATTTTAATAAAATTGCTCACGCTGGAAAGCATGAGCTATGAGCAAAAAACGAATCCGCCCATTGCGAAGTAATCGTATAGAAAATTGAGGTGAAGAGGAACGGTCCCGCCAAATAAGGCGGAATTCGATCCCGCTTCGCTCTGCACAAAAGTGCAGAGCCGACCAAGGGGAGTTCGGGTCGAAAACGACGATGAGCCCAATTTTCAAGATTACAGAGCCCGGGCGGCGCCTCTTTTGTTCTACTTTTCTGGGCGAGCAGAAAAGTAGAAAATGCTCTAGTTATAAAAAGAACAAATAATTAAATTAAAAAAAACCGGCATTATAATATACCCATCCCTATTGTTTTTAAATCCTGAGAACTACTTCTCCACTTTAAACTTCTCCTGCAAAAACTGTCCCGTGTAACTCTTTTTTATTTTAGCAACTTCACGTGGCGTGCCGACAGCCACAATCTCACCGCCTTTATCGCCGCCCTCAGGTCCAAGATCCACAATCCAGTCTGCTGACTTGATCATATCCAGATTATGTTCGATAACTAGAACCGTATTCCCTTTGTCTACCAATTGATTCAGCACGTTGAGCAACCGCCTCACGTCATCAAAATGGAGACCAGTAGTTGGCTCATCAAGAATATAGAGTGTTTTGCCGGTCGCTCGTCTTGAAAGTTCAGTTGCAAGCTTCACGCGTTGTGCTTCACCGCCAGACAACGTGGTTGCTGACTGTCCAAGGTGAATATACCCAAGTCCAACTTCATAAAGCGTCCTAAGCTTATTATGAATCGCCGGCTGATTTTTGAAAAAAGTCATTGACTCTTCCACAGTCATTTCCAGCACATCGGCGATATTCTTGCCTCGGTAAAATATTTCCAGCGTTTGATGATTATAACGTTTGCCATTGCACTCTTCGCATTCAACATACACATCTGGTAAGAACTGCATCTGAATCTTTACTAAACCGTCGCCTTCACAAGCCTCACAGCGCCCACCAGAGACGTTAAAGCTGAAACGTCCTGACCCATAGCCACGAACTTTTGCTTCAGGCACTTGCGTAAAGAGATCGCGAATATAGGTAAATAATCCGGTGTAGGTTGCCGGATTCGAGCGCGGGGTGCGACCGATCGGTGATTGGTCAATACTAATAACTTTATCAAGATGCTCAGTGCCTTCGATAGCAGTATGCTCGCCCGGAGCGTCTTTGGTATTATAAAATTTCTGTGCAAGGGCCTTCGCAAGAATTTCGGTCATAAGCGTTGACTTGCCTGAGCCAGACACACCGGTAATACAGACAAAATTACCCAGCGGAATATCAACATCAATATTCTGCAAATTAAATTCCGAAGCACCCTTAATAATGAGCCGTTTGCCATTGCCCTTTCGATATTTTGTCGGAGTGGGGATGGATAATTTTCCTGAAATGTATTTTCCTGTTAGTGATTTCGGATTGCGCATCAATTCCCTGGGCGTGCCTGCGGCAACAACCTTGCCGCCATGTTCGCCTGCTCCAGGGCCGATATCAATTAGATAATCTGACGCGAGAATCGTCCCTTCATCATGTTCAACAACAATAACAGTATTACCAAGTTTTTTTAGTGCCTGCAATGTTGCAATGAGCTTCGTGTTATCACGTTGATGCAGCCCGATCGAGGGCTCATCAAGAATATACACGACGCCCACCAGCGATGATCCAATCTGTGTTGCCAGTCGTATTCGTTGTGCCTCGCCACCTGCCAACGTTGAAGCTCCTCGATTTAGTGATAAGTAATCAAGGCCGACATTATGAAGAAATTGTAGCCGTGAAGAAATTTCCTTCAGAATCTGTCTGGCGATAATTTTTTCCTTGTCAGATTTCAATACCAGCGAACGAAAAAATTTCCGCGCTTCCTCAACGGTCATTGAACTTACATCTGCGATCGACACCTCAGCAATAGTTACCGCAAGTGGCTCGGGTTTGAGCCGCTTTCCTGTGCACGTCGGGCACAAGAGCACCCGCATATATTTTTCTATCTCTGCACGGATATAGTCAGACTGCGTTTCTTTATAGCGCCGCATCAGATTCGGAATTACACCCTCAAAATTCCTTGTAAACTCACCTTCAAAACGGTCGCTCGTATACTCCATTGTATATTCTCTGCTGCCGGTGCCATACAAAATCATATCAAGATTCTTTTTGTATAGGAATTGGTTTAGAATGGAAATTTTAGAC
>CAZBNI010000163.1:0-2239 GCA_964493105.1 uncultured Gammaproteobacteria bacterium | reverse complement strand
AAAAACATTTAAACTACTGCAGCAGGGAAAAACAACAGGCGTGTTCCAGCTTGAATCATCCGGCATGAAACGATATCTTAAGCAACTCAAACCAACCGAGTTTGAGGATATTATCGCGATGGTCGCGTTGTACAGACCCGGCCCGATGGAGTATATTCCCGACTTCATCGCAGGAAAGCATGGACGAAAGCAATCAACCTATCTGCATCCTAAACTCAAGCCAATCCTTCAAAAAACGTATGGCGTTGCCGTATATCAGGAACAGCTGATGAAAATTGCACGAGACTTGGCAGGATTTAGCATGTCAGAAGCCGATACGCTCCGAAAAGCCGTCGGAAAAAAGATTAAACGCCTTTTGGAACAGCAACGCGATAAGCTGATCCATGGCATGATTAAAAATGGAATCACGAAAAGTATAGCAACAAAAATTTGGAAATTGGTAGAGCCATTTGCCAATTATGGTTTTGTTCGCGCCCATGCGGCATGTTATGCAATGATTGCCTACCAAACCGCGTACTTCAAGGCAAACTATCCTGATGAATTTATGGCATCACTTCTTACCTCAGACTACGGTGATATTGATAGAATCGCAATTGAGGTCGAAGAATGCGAGCAAATGGGCATCCAAGTACTGCCACCAGATATCAACGAGAGTTTTTCTACGTTCACTGCGGTTGTCAACCCCGAAACACAAAAACCAGAACAGAAAATTCGGTTTGGACTGCTCGCGATTAAAAATGTCGGATTTAATATCGCGAAAACGATTATTCGTGAACGCAAAGAAAACGGTACGTACAAAAGCCTTGAGGACTTTTTGAGCAGGGCCCGAACAAAGGATCTCAACAAAAAATCACTTGAGAGTCTTATTAAGTCTGGTGCCTTGGATGTGTTCGGCGAACGTAATCAATTGCTCGATAATATTGATAGCCTTCTCTCGTACGCAAAATCTGCCGAAAAAGAAGCGCTCAATGGACAAACAAACCTTTTCGGTGTTTTACCAACACAGCACGCTCCCCACTTACGACTAAAAGAAACTACCAAGGCACCAAAAAACCAACGGCTCATCTGGGAAAAAGAGTTACTTGGCTTGTATATCTCAGAGCATCCATTACAAGAATATAGCCATCATCTCAAAAGCATTGCAACGCCAATCGCAGAACTCCATAGCCAAATGCATAGTGGCCAAGAAGTGAATGTTGGTGGTATTATTACTAATATACAAAAAGTTATTACCAGGAATAATCAGCCAATGCTCTTCGTGAAAATTGAAGATATGTCAGGACGCATGGAAGCACTGGTATTTCCAAAGACGCTGCAGACCAATCCATCTATTTGGGAGGAAGAAAAAGTCGTGCTAATCCAAGGGAGAATTTCTGACAAGGACGGTGCCATCAAATTACTCTGCAGCGAAGCAAAGGCGATCGATCTTGCGATGCTTGACAGTAATGGCACGCAACCAGACAATGACGAGATACGCGGTGTCTCTATCACCGTTCCTGTTGATACAAACCAGCACACATACGAACGGTTAAAAGAAATATTAACAGAATATCCCGGTTCTTTGCAAGTACATCTCAAGGTACGCTCGCGACAAACTGTAAAAGTTATTACGACTCAATTTTCGGTCAGCAAGGGATGTTTCAACGATATTGAACAACTTATAGGATCCAATAGTATTAGATTACAAAAATAAACAGTTATGCCAGAATTATCAAACGTACAAACAACTAAAACATACAAAAAAATTGTGATCGCATTTTCAATTATTGTTGTCTTATTGCTGGGAAGCATTATTTACTTTTCATTATCAAAAACTGTCATACAACTCACCCTACGATCACAAGAACGAACTGTTGACTTTACGGTCCAACTGACCCAGGAAACAGTTGCGGAAGAAAATAAACTTGAAGAAACGGTATTCGGCTTTTTACATACTGCGGACATATCTAGATCAAAAGAGTTTGAAAATACTAATGAGGGGACGATGACTGATGATTTTGCGACTGGAACCGTGACGATTTACAATAACTGGTCCCAGACACAACCTTTGGCTGCAACTACCCGGCTCTTAACACCTGAAAACATCATGTTCCGCATCAAAGAACGGGTGGATGTACCAGCGGGTGGAAAATTTGAAAATGTAGAGGTATACGCGGATCAAAAAGGAATTTCGGGAAACATCGGACCAACAAAATTTACTATTCCCGGGCTTTGGGCTGGATTGCGGGATAAAATTTAC
>CAZBNI010000162.1:0-2285 GCA_964493105.1 uncultured Gammaproteobacteria bacterium | reverse complement strand
AACCGCCACACAACAGTTGAATGTTTCCATGTACTTGCAACCTGTTTTTTGATATTATGTTCAAGTGCAATTTCTGTCATCCACTTTTTAATCTGCGGAAGTGTTGGGAGCTTACTTTTTACCATACTGTTTTGTTAGATATTCCTGATGATCTTTGCGGTCAAGTATTTTTCTCCACCACCATTCATTGTCTTGATACCATTGAATTGTTTTTTCTAAATACGTATCAATATCATGCATAGGTTTATATCCAAGCTCATTTTTTGCTTTTGTCCAATCAATTGCATACCGTCTATCATGACCGGGTCTGTCTTTGATAAATTCTAGCATTTCCTCCCCCTTACCCATAACCGAAAGCATGCGCTTAATAAGCTCGAGATTATTAACATCATCTGTCAAACCGCCGATGCAATACGTTTCCCCAACCTTTCCTTTTGACAAAACAAGGTCAATGCCTCGGGCATGATCATCCACATACAGCCAATCCCGAACATACTTCCCATCACCATAGATCGGAACCTTTTTCCCGGATAGAATATTGAGTATTGCAACTGGAATCAGTTTTTCCGGATACTGATAAGGACCGTAATTATTTGATGTATTAGTTATTGTTACTGGTAAACCAAATGAAACGCCGTAGGCATTGACGAGGTGATCTGACCCTGCTTTTGAGGCTGAATACGGACTGCGAGGATCATACAGTGTCTTCTCATCAAATTTATTTTGATCGTCAAGACTGAGAGCGCCATACACTTCGTCAGTTGAAATATGGTGAAACCGCTTCCCTTTTAAATCATTCAATTCATTTTTCCAAACCTGCACAGCGGATTCAAGTAACACATGAGTGCCCCATACGTTGTTGATGATGAAATCATTGTCTCGTGAGGCATTAAACAATTCTGAAGCATGCAACTCCAAGCTATTCTTCTCTCGCAGCATCACCGAACGATCAACGTGAGATTGCGCTGCAAAATGGACAATAGTGTCAATTTCATACTTTCGGATAGTCTTCACAACATCTTTCATATCACAAATATCAGCCTTCACAAAGTGATAGTTCGGTTTATCCTGCACGGATAACAAATTATCTTTGTTGCCTGCATAGGTCAGTTTATCAAAATTGACGATCGTATCATCAGGATGTTCCCGCATCCAGTACAAAATGAAATTTGAGCCAATAAATCCCGCTCCCCCAGTAACTAATAAGTTCATATGTCTTAATAAAAAATTAACGGATTGTGTGTACATTGTACAGCCCATATCCGCTTTTTTCAAGTTTTTATTTAATCTTTAAATATTCTTTGGCACGTATTAGTGCGGCTATAGTAATACCGTCATTGATTCGATTTGATGTAATCCACGATAAAGCCTTTGAAAAAGGTAGTTTAATTACTTGCTGATATTCATCACCTTCCGGTTTTGGATCCGTTTTTTTGATATTACGTGCAAGAAAAATCTGTGCTTTCTCAGCAATAATGCCTGGGCTAGTATTTATAAATCCTAAACTTTTCCAGTTTTTTGCAGTTACACCGGCTTCTTCCATCAATTCACGCTTGGCAACATGTAAAGCCGGCTCTTTCTTTGGACCAGCACCACGTGGTATTTCTATAGTAAAAGCTTGAAGCGGATATCGATGCTCTTTAATCAAATAAACTTCGTTTCGGGCAGTTACCGCGACTACTCCAGCGCTACTGCCCAATTCAACCACTCCATAAATACCCTTTTTGCCATCGGGGCGTATCACTTTGTCTTCGCGAACACGAATCCATGCGTTTTTGTATTTTTCAGTTGATGATATTTTTTTCCAGGGACTACGCATGCTTAGAGCTTATAATCATAAGTTTTTCCATGTATATCTTCCTTGTTAGTCAGCACTACAAGTGGCTGAAACTGATCAGTCACATTGCGCACTGCGTGTGGCACTAATGGAGGGACGTTATACATGATATAGTGCTCCTTGGTCCCAACCGACATTTTTACAATTTCAGTTGTTTTCTTTCTTGTATCACCGAGCAATAAATCAAGCTCCCCAAGTGGACAAAAAAAGAAATTTTTTGTCCTCATGATAATGATGACCAGCTTGATCTCCAGGACCAATATAGTTTAGATAAGCAAAGGTCGGCGTAAATAGCTCGTTGCATTCCTCTTGATTCAGCCGAAAATGAGATAGCCAGCGATTGTCTTTGTTTGTTCTTCTACCCTTAATGATCTCTCAATACAGTGGGTGTCGGACAATTTTTGATTGTTCTTCTGGTAATGGCACTAGGTTCCGATCTCCCAACTCT
>CAZBNI010000161.1:0-2291 GCA_964493105.1 uncultured Gammaproteobacteria bacterium | reverse complement strand
GATAGCGTACCTGTGGAAAGAAAAAAAACGGCAGTACTACAATACTGCCAAACAGCATCCAGTAAATTATATTTAAAAGAAGTGTGGCAAAACGTTCTTTTTTAGTTATACGTAATTTTCTAAATAAAACGAACATTATTACAAATCTGAATTAATCTTATTAATAATTTCTTGTAGTTCTTCACCGGAATAAAAATGTATCATCACATGACCGCTGTTCCCTTTTTTAACGATTTCAACTCGAGTACCGAGCGTAGCTTGCAGACGTTCTTCTTTTTCAACAAGATTCGGATCTTTGATAGTACTTCGGGCATGCTTCTTGGTAGTACTTTTTTTCACCTTACCTTCAATTGTCCGCACGCTTAATTTACTATTGAGTATCTCCTTGAATAATTTCTCACGATCACGGTCTGAAGTAACACTCAGAAGAACTTTTGCATGGCCTTCTGTTAACTCACCCTCACTGATCGCATTTTGGATAGTTGCTGAAAGCGAGAGGAGTCGCAACGTGTTTGCAACTGCAGCTCGGCTCTGGCCGACTTTTCTCGCAACCTCTTCTTGTGTCAGGTTAAATTCATCAACGAGAAGCTGATATCCAGATGCTTTTTCTATCGGATTGAGGTTTTGGCGCTGGACATTTTCCACCAATGCCAGCTCTAACTTTTCTTGTTCTGACGCGGTCCGTACAACAACAGGGACACTCTTAAGTTCAAGCATCTTTGCTGCACGTAAGCGGCGTTCCCCGGCAATAAGTTCATATCCTCCATGTACTTTTACTACAACAAGCGGCTGTACTATACCATGAACCTTGATTGAATTGATCAGGCCTTCCAACGATTCCCTATCAAACTGCTGACGTGGTTGATGAGGGTTTGTTTTAATGCGCTCCACAGATACCTCCGATCTCCGCTCGCCTGAACCCATATCCTGTATGCCACTTGCAAAAGCGCTTTTTGTCGGAATTAATGAAGCAAGTCCTCTTCCTAATGGTCGTTTTGTCATATTATTATTAAATTTATTACATTTGAATTATTATTCCAGGTCAACAATTTCCTGGGCAAGGCGTCGATATGCCTTGCTCCCTGGCGATCGTTTTGCATATTGAACTATCGTCTTCCCAAAGCTTGGAGCTTCGGCAAGCTTGATATTTCTTGGAATTACCGTTCGAAATATTTTATTTGGAAAATATTGATAGAGTTCATTAAAAACGTCTCTTGATAATTTATTACGATCATCATACATCGTCATCACCGCACCAAGGATTTGAAGTTCTTGCTTTAAATTTTCTCGCACAAGGGCAATTGTATTAAGTAATTGGCTTAATCCCTCGAGCGCATAATACTCCGTCTGAACCGGAATTAACACCTCGTCGGAAGCAACTAAACCATTTATTGTCAAAAGGCACAATGATGGCGGGCAATCAATGATAATATAATCATAGTCATTCCGTACGCCCAACACGCCATCATGTAGACGATGCTCGCGTCGCTCCTGGTTTACCAGTTCCACCCGAGCGCCCGCGAGATCAATAGTCGATGGCGCCACTTTGAGTCCATCTGTTGGGGTTGGTACAATCACATCGTCCAACAAACTATTTTCAACAAGCGGATGATAAACCCCGCGACTTATTTTGCGTAAGTCCACTCCGACACCAGACGATGCATTTCCCTGCGGATCAAGGTCAATTAACAACACAAATTTACCCTGCAGAGCAAGATACCCAGCAAGATTGATTGCTGTCGTTGTTTTACCAACACCTCCTTTTTGGTTAACGACTGATATTATTCTTGGCATACACAAAATCGACTATTATATGTGCCTACAGTATAGCAAAAAATCATTGACAAAAACAGTCTTTTTGCTTAGAATTGAGGTTGTTGTTTTAAGCAACAACCTCGCCCTTAGTTAAACAAAGGGCCTACTATTATATATGCCGATGTGGCCCGCCATACGGCGGATAAACTCCACTGATTGACACAAGTGTTAACAAGCCGGGATGGCGGAATTGGCAGACGCACAGGACTCAAAATCCTGCGATCGCAAGATCATGGGAGTTCGACTCTCCCTCCCGGCATACTGCAGTAAAAACACGCAAGATAATATGGGACTATTTAATATCTTCAAACAATCGCAAGACTCCTCAAGCAATAACAAAGTTAGAGATAATAGAAAGGCAGAATGTCCATATTGTAAAGGAGTGTTATTGAAAGTACCTGCAAGAAAAACAAAATGCCCACACTGTAGTAAGTTTATGTTTGTCCGTACGCATCCAAAAAAACTTACTAGAATTG
>CAZBNI010000160.1:0-2375 GCA_964493105.1 uncultured Gammaproteobacteria bacterium | reverse complement strand
CGATAGGACAGGAGAGGTCGTATGTTAATATGAAAACGCTGACGTTAACGAAAAAGGCACAAGCGTTGCGAAAGCGGCAGACTCCTTCAGAGGCAAAAATGTGGGCATTGTTGAGAAATAAAAGGT
Source organism: uncultured Gammaproteobacteria bacterium (assembly GCA_964493105.1). Classification (GTDB taxonomy): domain Bacteria; phylum Patescibacteriota; class Patescibacteriia; order UBA10025; family JAHIVO01; genus CAZBNI01. Next base: position 2,249 of record CAZBNI010000160.1, on the reverse strand, counting down.
TTTCTGGCCATAAATTTTATCGGCAGTTTCCGATTGGTCCGTATATTATAGACTTTTATTGTAAAAGTAAGAAAGTTGTAATAGAAATTGATGTAGGTGGCCACGCTCTACCGGAACAAATGGATAAAGACCGGCGGCGTGATTGCTACTTGGAGCAGTGTGGATGCACCGTAGTACGCATTTGGTCCAGCGAAGTAGAGGGAAATATTGATGGCGTGGCAGAACAAATCATCAAAAAATTAGAGGTAAAATAATCAATTTTGTATTTTAAGTGGTCAACGGCTTATAGTGTATGGCTCGTGGTAATTCAGTCTGATACTATACGCAATAAGCTATATGCCATAAGCAATTAATCTATGATTCCAACAACACAACTGATCTATAATCACGATTATGCCCAGAGGTTGTATCGTGGTGATGAAAAATTTGAAGATGTATGGCGCAGGGTTATCGGATTGGGAGCTGATTTTGAAGAAATTTATGATGAGTATATTAGCCACATATTAGAGTCAATTGAAAAATATAGTGGTTACGCGTGGGAAGAATATGCAGAAGACTCATTTCCGATATATATGATTGATCAGGGCAAATCGTTGGTTCACCCGTTATCGTTGGCCGTGAATGAAGATCCCGCAGAGATGCTGAAAGACCTTGTGCATCAACTCGTTCGGCGAAATATGTATTTTGGATTTTCAAGTAACGAACTCAAACAGAAGTGCGTACAGCGCGTTGTCAATTATGTACTCCGAGATACAAAACAGGGACAGTCGTTTGATGCAGAGGATCTGGATTTGAATTTAACAACAATTAAAGAATATTTAAAAACTAGATAATACACTATGCAAGAACTCATTATAGATCCCAATAACCCAGATCAAAAAATTATTAAACAGGCCGCTGAAACCATTTTAGCGGGTGGTGTTGTAGCGTATCCAACTGATACAGCATATGGCTTGGCAGTAAATGCCCTGGATGAGCAAGCGATCGGCAAACTTTTTATTATCAAACATCGGGTCCAGAAACCACTTCCAGTAATTGTGGACACGCTAAAAATATTACAAAGCGTTGCTGAAGCCGGTGATGAGGAAAAAAAGTTGATGAGAAAATATTGGCCGGGCGCGTTGACCCTCATTTTGAAGAAGAAAAAAGCCGTTCCTCCATTCCTGACGCTTGGACTGCCAACTATTGGTGTTCGTATCCCTGATTCAAAAATTGCACAAATGCTCGTTACGATGTGCGGTAAACCGCTTACCTCGACAAGCGCCAATATTTCCGGCAAAGGAAATTGTTATTCGCCAGAATGTGTCACAAGAATGTTCCAAGATTCGGAAAATAGGCCCGACCTGCTTCTGAACGCAGGCGATTTGCCTGAAGTACCTGTTTCAACGGTAGTGCAGATTGAGAACAAGAAATTAAGTGTATTACGGGATGGTCCGGTAAAGCCAGAGCTCTAAAAATTCGATATGGCAAAGAAATTTAGATTTCATACGCCACACTATTTTTCCAAACATCCTACACGCGGTTTACGCGGGTTGTATTGGTCCGTTGGCCTTAAGGATTTTGGTATTGCGGCGGTTACTCTGTTTGAACCGATTTTTTTATTTACCCTTGGGTATACGCTTCGAGAAGTCCTGTTTTTTTATATTTTAATATACGGAATATATATTTTTTTATTACCCCTAGCTGGCCGGGTGGTCGGGAAGATTGGCTATGAACATTCAATTTTTTACAGCCAGTTTTTTTTGATAGCGTATTTTATTATTTTATTTTTAATATCAAAGGTAGGTGTGTTTTATTATGTAGCGCCACTCTTGGCAGCACTGTATAAATCACTGTATTGGCCAGCATATCATGCTGATTTTGCAATCTTCTCCCAAAAGGACCAGCGAGGACGTGAAGTTGGCTATATTGAAACTCTTAGCATGATCGTTTACATCGTTGGTCCGCTGATCGGAGGTTTTATTCTTGCGCGAACTGGCTTTGGCTTTCTTTTCATTCTCGGCTCAGTACTTTTTATTTTATCTGCATTGCCTTTGATGCGCGTCAAAGAAATACATTCGGAGAGACCGTTCCATTATAAGGATGTTTTTTTGCGATTGGTCGATAAGGAGCACAGGTGTAATTTTTTGGCATATATTGGCTTTGGCGAAGAACTGATCGTACTGACAGTCTGGCCAATATTTATTTATGTCCTTATTCAGGATTATTTTGAGATTGGCGCATTGATTGCAGTCGCAACGTTTATCACG
>CAZBNI010000159.1:0-2378 GCA_964493105.1 uncultured Gammaproteobacteria bacterium | reverse complement strand
AGGAGCCTTTTTCTTTTTTTCAACAGGCTTCTTGGCGGAAGCTTTGTCGTCCTGTTTTTTCTTTAATTTATCAAAAATTCCCATAGTTATGAAAGATAAGTCTTACTAATAACATCTATGCCTGCTTTTGGAATAAGAACATATTCATTCTTCAAGAGTGCGACTACATTCAGACTGTCGGCGTTTATCGTAGTAACTTCTGGAATATTGCGTGCTGATTTAATTATCACTTGATCAACCTTTGGTAATACAGCTAAAATCTTTTTTTCAATCGGCAGTTTACTAAGTAACTGGACTACGTCTTTAGTTTTAATTCCTGACAATTTCAATTCATCCACAACGATAAATTTCTTATTTTGTACCTTGTCTGTTAAACACATCAGCAGTGCTTTCCGTTTTGCTTTCTTATTCATTTTAAGTCCAAAATTATTGTCTTTTGATGGTCCGAAGGTTACACCGCCGCCCTTCCAGAGTGGAGAGCGAATTGAGCCATGGCGTGCACGACCAGTACCCTTTTGGCGCCATGGTTTTCTGCCACCGCCACGCACTTCTGAACGATCCTTAGCGTGTGCGATTGGTTTTCTTTTATTGGTTAACTGAGTACGTACTGCTTGCTGTACAACCTCAGGGTTGATATCAACATCAAATAATCGTGGCTCCAATTTCATTTCGCCAGCAGCTTTTCCTTCTTTATTATAAACAGGTACTTTTATCATAATTACTTACTGTATTTTTTATCAGCGGGTGCTGTTTTATACTTTCGTGCTTCTGGTTTTGGATCTTCTTTTTTTGCAGTTTCCTCTTGTTTGGATTCTTGCGTTATTTCGTCTTGCTGCTCGGATTCTTTCTTTTGCGCTTCTGCTTTCGCAACAGGCATCTCAAGATTCATGTCCCCTTCACATGAGAGTAAAACCAAACCTGTGCGTGGGCCAGGAATGGCTCCTTTGATATATAGAAGATTTTTTCCCGCCTCAACTTCCACAATTTCCAAAACATTCACCGTTACCCGTTGTGCTCCCATCTGTCCGCCCATACGCGTACCTTTGAATACCCGCGCCGCGTCTGTTGCACCAATTGATCCAGGCATGCGAAGTTGGTCTTTATGGCCATGTGAAGCTGGACTGCCATGAAAACCGTGTCGTTTCACAACACCTTGAAATCCGCGGCCTTTGCTCGTGCCAGTGACGCTAACTTTATCTCCCGGTTGAAAAACAGAAACGGTAATCGTATCGCCACGCTTGACGCTCGCAGGCTTATCAGTTCGAAACTCACGTAAATGCCGTTTATCACCTAGTTTTTTTAAATGTCCTTTTTGGGGTTTCAAAAGCTTTTTAGTATCATCATACCCGATTTGTACTGCATCGTAGCCATCCTTCTCAGCGATTTTTACCTGCGTTACCACGCATGGTCCTGCCTGAACAACCGTAACTGGGACGACTTTTCCGTCGTCTTTAAAACGCTGTGTCATTTCAACTTTTTTTCCCAAAATATACTTCATAGTATTGCGTAGTATAGGTTATGGCTTATAGCTTATGGTTGCTAGATTATTTTACTATAAGCAATATGCCCATACGCTATTAGCTACATACTAAAAACCTAAACAAAAAACCGGCTTTCCATATATGCCAGATGATAGGAAGCCGGCATTCACCGGTTTCATTCCTCTAGCAAATCGTTATCTGGGGATTAACAACCAGTATATTGAGGATTATCATCCCAAGAACCTATTCACTCTATTGGATTTTCAAAAAATAATATGTGAAATTATTACATCTTCACTTCTACATCAACACCTGCTGGGAGATTCAAACTCATCATTGCATCAATTGTCTTTGGAGTTGGATCAAAAATGTCGATTAATCGCTTATGAATCCGTATCTCATACTGCTCCCTGGCATCCTTATGAACAAACGTGGATCGATTTACTGTATATTTCTTCTTTTCAGTTGGTAGGGGGATCGGGCCTTTCGTTGTTGCTCCGGTTCGTGCTGCTGTATCAAGAATAGTCCTTGTCGATTGATCAATAATTTTATGATCGTATGCACGTATTCTTATTCGAACACGTTGCTGGACTTCCTCTGTTTTGTCCGCTTTTACTTCTTCTTTGCTATTTCCCGAGCCTTTCTTATTTTCCACGTTCGCCATTCCAATTTAAAATTTGAAACTTACAATTTTTTTGTGTTTATGCAAGAAAATTCCAGATTATTTCTGGAATTCCCTTGATTATGCTATTTGAAAATCTTAGTTACAATACCTGCACCGACAGTTCTGCCACCTTCCCGAATAGCAAACCGCTGCTGTTCTTCGAGTGCGACCGGTACAATTAGCTTTACTTTAAGCTTAACCTTATCGCCAGGCATGACCATCTCAGTGCCTTC
>CAZBNI010000158.1:0-2406 GCA_964493105.1 uncultured Gammaproteobacteria bacterium | reverse complement strand
GTTTTTTGTCGTTTCCTGACATTGTGCATCGTGTTATTGGGACACTTCTTATTGTATGGGCAATTTATCTGGCAGTTAAGGCAGTTCAGATATTTATCGACTTTGCATTTAAGAGACGATTTGAAGGGGAAGACGACCGTGGCACCAAATCAGCAGTGAGCGCAATTAATATCATTGCGAAGATCGTACTATGGTCACTTGGGCTGTTACTGATGCTTTCAAATTTGGGCATTAATATTACTTCATTAATTGCTGGGCTCGGTATTGGCGGTATTGCTATCGCTCTGGCGCTCCAAAATATTCTCAGTGATTTATTTAGCTCTTTTGCAATTCATTTTGACAAACCGTTTGTTGAAGGGGATTATGTTGTTATCGGATCACACGCGGGTACCGTTGAAAAGATTGGTATTAAAACAACCCGTATCCGCGCATTGCAAGGTGAAGAGATCGTTATTTCAAACCAAGAATTGACATCGGCACGAATACAAAATTTTAAGAAAATGAAAGAACGACGCGCGACATTTACCATCGGCGTTACCTATGACACACCAGCTGAAAAATTAAAGAAGATACCTGAGATCATCCGCCACATTATTGAAGAAGTTAATAATGCCCGATTTGACAGGTCCCATTTTAAATCGTTTGATGATTCAGCATTGGCATTTGAAACGGCATTTTTCATCACATCAAGTGAGTACAAAGAATATATGGACGTTCAGCAAGAAATTAATTTGAGAATTCATGAGGCATTTGAACATGAAGGCGTTGAAATGGCGTATCCGACACAGACACTCTACGTAAAAAAAATAGAATAATTTTATATTTTAATAATATTCATATGAAGCGAAAAGCATCACTCTCAATAGTCTTAATTATTTTTGTAGCAGTTGTAGTATTGTTTCCAACTATTTCAAGGCTGGCAACTGATTGGTATTGGTTTGACGCGGAGGGGTATCCAGCATTATTTTCAAAAGTTTTGTTTACTAAACTTATCCTGGGCATTATTGTCGCATTGGTAACGTTTGGATTCATTTACCTAAATATTTCTATTGCAATACGACTCACTAAGAAGCAAACACCGATTTTTGAATCAGCCCAAATGCAAATTCAGGGGGTTGACTTTTCAAAATTAATCCGAAAGCTTTTAAAGCCACTGGCAGTCATAATCGGTCTCTTAACAGGTGTTTCCGCGGCTGCGTATTGGGATGTTGTTTTACAGTATTTGAATAGTACAAGTTTTAACGCGGTCGATCCGATTTTTAATAGGGATATTTCGTTTTATTTCTTTACGTTGCCATTTATCAAAATGATAGTAGGGTTTTTATTCTGGATGGTGATCGTCAGTTTGATTGCGCTTGTTATTTTTTACATCACGCGTGGGTTGATGCAAGTCAAAAAAGCACGAGTACAGATTGAGCGAAAAGCAAGAATGCATTTATCGATTTTAGGCGCTGTATTGTTTTTATTGATTGCAGGGCATACATATTTTATAAGCATGACCAATTTGTTATATTCATCAACAGGACCCTTTACTGGTGCGAGTTATACTGATATTTATGCGCGAATGCCGCTTCTCTGGGCAATGCTTACCTTAGCAGTATTGACGGCCGGCGCTTTTATCGTAAATATCTTTGTACGAAAAAAACGGTTGGTCGTTTTATTTATTAGTCTTTATGTTTTAGTTGGCGTTGCAGGTGTTTCAATATATCCGGCATTAATACAGCGTCTCGTTGTATTGCCAAACGAATTAATAAAAGAAACACCGTATATAGAACGCAATATTGAAGCTACAAGAAAAGCTTTTAAGCTTGATGCGGTAGTAAAACGTGATCTAACCAATGAGGACGCCGTGCTTACTATGGAAGATATTCAGAATAATGAACTTACTATCAAAAATGTTCGATTGTGGGACAGAAAACCATTACTTGATACGTTTGGGCAGATTCAAGAGATCCGAACGTATTATGATTTTGTTTCGATTGATAATGACCGTTACATGATTGATGATGAGTATCGACAGACAATGCTCTCGCCACGCGAATTAAATTCTAAGAGTTTGCCCTCTGCTACATTTATCAATGAGAGCCTTGTGTTTACGCATGGATTTGGTCTGGCACTTGGGCCAGTGAATGAAGTGACTAAAGAGGGATTACCATTACTATTTATTCAGGACTTACCGCCGAGTTCAAGTACCGAATCGTTATCGGTTACGCGTCCGGAAATTTACTTCGGCGAATTATCATCGGAATATGTTTTTGTTAATACTGATGCCCAGGAGTTTAATTATCCATCGGGCGAAGAAAATGTGTACAGTAATTACGAAAGTGATGGGGGGGTTGTGATTGATTCTTTCCTAAAAAAGGCGCTCTTCGCAGCGAGATTTAGTTCGCTCAAGATTTTACTTTC
>CAZBNI010000157.1:0-2411 GCA_964493105.1 uncultured Gammaproteobacteria bacterium | reverse complement strand
AAAAAATATATAATAGAGCATTCAAATGAATCAGAAAAAGAAGAAAAAATTAGTGGAAAAGAAGAAAAGAAAATGGAGTTTGAAGAATATTTAAAAGAAAAAATATTTTCAGAACTTGGTATTACGGAAGAAAATGAAAAAAAATATTTGGAAACTGCAGATTATTCAGATAAACATAAGGCAGTGGAAAAAGTTGATCAAGTATCTTTTAAAAATATTAGGGAATCGGTTAAGCTTTTTATCGAGTATTTTACGAAAAATGGGATTATTGATATGAAAGAGTATTCAAAAAAAGAAGAGGAAGCTAGAGCTCGTTTGTTGAAGAAATATGGTTATAAAATGGAAGATAACATACCATGGCAAATAGGCAATGAAATCGAGGACCAAATTAAGAAAGAAATCGGCAGTCGAAAGATAATAAAATTTGAAAAAGAAGAAATTTATAAAAAAATTAAAGATAAATTAGCAGAAATAGAGCAATTAAATGAAATAACTTATAATGTTAAACTTGGAAGTATTGATAAACGCCTAAAAGCCGGTAGAATAGTTCCGATGACAGAAGTTGATCGTGGTAAACGTGAAGGAATGCGCAAAGTGGGCGGAGCAGGCGCTCGAGCGGTGATGGATTTTTTCGGCGGAAACGAACAGGGATATGATGATCGCAGGGATAAAGCCGAGAAAACAATGGGCATATATGCAGAACATGAGCCACGACCAATTTACGCCACTCTCGCCGGTGGCAGTAAAGAGGCCATTGAGCAAGGCGGTGCACCACAATATGGTAATGTGGTTTTTATAATGGATAAGGATAAATTAAAAGATCGGACGGTCTTTACCGAGGGTGATTCCATGAATCCGAGCGGAATCATCGGACCACTTTACAAAAAAGAATACATGTCTGAACCAAACGGACTGGAGCACCGTCAGTTGAATAACGAACATGCTAAAATTTCAATGGCCTTGTATAATTTAAATAAAGAATTGCAAGAACCTTATTTGAGCGATAAATTACGTAAAACCGGCGTGGATTCAAAAGGTGTCCAGTATATTGAAGCGCAGATATTAGAAGGTGTTTCTATAGATGATGTTAAAGAGATTATTATACCTTGGGAGCCAGGCATAGAACTTGAAGATATAAAACAAGAATATCCGCAATATGCGGACAAGTTCAAATTTGCTGGTGATTAGAATAATTATTTGACATCAAGAGCGTACTTATTGTAAAGTGCGTAATTAAACCTATGAAAACACGATTACTCATTGTACAGACCATAGTACTCATTTTTATTATCGCGGGCATCGCATACCTTGGCCGGCATCAGGTTCGTGATGTCTGGGACCAATGGATGTCAGAGCCTGTGCCTGATTCGATTTCTGTTACCAATTTTCTGGGGAATAAAAACCAAAATGTGAACGAGAATACGAATTCTCAGGGTGAGGATAGTGAGGACACTAAAGTTTTTGAACCGGAAATAACTATACCGGATGAGTTTAATCTTGATGTCCCGTTTACCACCCAGTCGCCATTTGCAGAATGGACAGAGCAGGACGATGAATCATGTGAAGAAGCAGCCGCGTTGATCACACATTATTACTGGCAAAATAAAACGTTTACCAAAGAGGTCGCAAAGCAAGAGCTGCAAGCTATTGTTGATTTTGAGAATGAATATTTTGGTTTTTACAAAGATACAAATTCAGACCAAACCGCCGAATTCATCAGGGAACTGTGGGGTTATGAGCGCGTTGATGTTGAGTATGACATTACGATTGACGATATCAAACGCGAGGTAGTACAAGGAAGACCTGTAATTATACCGTCAGCCGGTAGGATGCTGGGAAATCCGAATTTTCGAACCCCAGGCCCGCTGTATCATATGTTAGTTGTACGCGGCTGGACAGAGAATACCATCATTACGAATGATCCGGGGACGCGAAATGGTGAAAATTACCAATACACGCCAGATGTGCTGTATGAAGCGATTCATGATTGGAACGGGGGTGATGTTGAAAATGGCCGCAAAGCAATGATAGTTGTATGGCCAAATAATTAATAAATGAATAATTGAAAAAACTAATCACATACAGTATACTAAGAGAGAGCACTATAAAAAGCTCTCTTTTTTTACACTTTCAGTAATTTGATCCAGTTACGTAAACGATGAAAAAAATACTACTCTTTATTCTGTCTGTAGTCCTTGGCCTTATACTTTTTATCGGCGTGGTCTCGTATATCGGCGTTGGCGAAATTTCTTCAGCGTTTGAATCTTTTTCTTGGGTGACTATCGCGTTTGTTATAGGCCTTTCTTTTGTGCAGATTTTTATTGTTAATTACCGATGGAAACTCGTTCTTGAGGCTCAGGGAGATATTGTTCCATATAAAAAATTATTCGCACCAAAGCTTGTTGGTTTCG
>CAZBNI010000156.1:0-2411 GCA_964493105.1 uncultured Gammaproteobacteria bacterium | reverse complement strand
AACCTCCCGATGGCCCTGCTCTGTATACGTGCCAAGTTCGAGCATATCACCAAGCGCTATAAATTTCATGCCAGAGACTTTCACTTCTTTTAATACATTAAGCGCAGCAGTTGCCGCAAGCGGCGATGAATTGTACGTGTCATCAATAATTGAGGTATGCTTGATTCCCCGTATCAAACGCATACGTCCTGCCGGTGATTTATAGTTTTTTAATGCCGCGGAAATATCCGCGAGGTTCATACCATAGGTAACACCAACCGCGGCAGCGGCTAACGCGGCATACACCTGATGTTTACCAAGTACACCGTGCAAAAATACCGGTACAAATGAACCTTCGTACTTTAGTTTGAAACTCACGCCTTTGATCTGCATATCCACCCATGGATCAGATGAGGGACCTGCTGAAATATCCAGCTCTGTTGCCTGTACGGTAGCACCTTCTGCAAAGCCATATGTGATCACCTTGGCACGCGTTTTTTCTTTCATTCCCATTACCAGCTCTTCGTCTGCGTCCAAAATCGCGAAGTCATCAACCTTGAGATGCGACACAATATGCTGCTTTTCGCGCACTACTTTTTCAAGACTGCCAAATAGCTCGAGATGCGTTGGGCCGATTGCTGTTACCACGCTGGCATTACACGGCACCAAATCAACCAGATATTTAATATCCCCTGGTTTATCCGCGCCCATTTCCAACACCAAATATTCAGGATAATCCTTTTTTCGAAACAGTACCATCCACAATCCTCTTGCAAACACTCCAAACCATGCAATAGGATTTTTGAACCCTGACTCCATACCTAGGATTGAAAGCGGTACGCCGAGTTCGTTATTATAGTTTTTAATATTTTTCCAAACGCGAAACTCTGAAGACAATACCGTATAGATGGCCTCTTTGGTTGAAGTTTTGCCAACGCTTCCAGTCAGTCCAATTACTTTTGGTTGGTACCTATTCAAAACCCACTTCGCGAGAACGCGGAGCTTCCATTCGATTATCTTTTTAAACAAGTTAAGCATAAATCATAATTTCTAAAACCAAGATATTGAAGTAAGTTATAAGGTTAAAGTTTTATGAGGAAGGTATGGTCATAAACGGATATTGTACAATCAATTTTGTAAATCCTAACTTAAAACTTTCAACCAACTTCCGTACTGTCCTCCCACAACCTTCAACCAACAACCTACTCCCTATTCTACACGCTCCTCAGGCGGAATGCCATAGTAATTTAGCATAAACTGAGCGAGCTTTCCAAAAAGCGGGGCAGCAGTAGACTCGGCCCATTGCACGCTCCGCGGCACGTCAATCTTTACGCACATCACGAATATAGGATCTTCAACCGGCGCGAAACCGCAAAAACTGCCGATGGTTCTGTTTGGATCATAGCCTGGGCCATTCTCATTCGACATCTGCGCAGTACCGGTCTTGCCTGCAACAAAATATCCAGGTACGCCTGCACTGCTCCCGTGCCCGTTCCGTACTACGTTGACCAGCATAGCGCCTACAGTGGCCGCAGTTTGTTCGGTTATTGCTTGTCGGATAACCGTAGGCTCTGTCTTTACAGAAAAACCATCGGACTGAATAATCTCATCAACAATGTAAGGCTGCATTAGTTTACCGCCGTTTGCAATAGCACCAAACGCATTCGTTATTTGCAGTGGTGTTACTGAAAAACCCTGGCCAAACGAACCGGTCGCCATATAAAGTTCTTTATGTTTCGCCAATGACGAAATATTCCCCCGTGCTTCTGAATTGAGTCTCAAACCGTATTTTTCACCAAACCCAAACCGTTTTACGTATTTTTCAAATGTCTCGGGTCCGATCTGACGAGCCGCAAAAATAACTCCGGTGTTTAATGATTCTTCCAGCACTTCTGTCATTGTCTTGATCCCGTGTGCTTTGCCGTCCCAGTTTTTAATCGTATATTTCCCAATCTCGACTTCGCCAGTGTCATCATAGGTCGTATTTGGCGAGACAGCTCCCTGGTCTAGTGCTGCTGCCATTGTAACTGGTTTGAACACTGACCCGGGTTCATAAATATAAAACGTGGCTGGATTGATAAAATCAGTTACATCTTCAATCTCACCGTAATTATTCGGATCAAAATCAGGAGACCCGCACATTGCAGTGATGCTTCCGGTTTTTGGATTCATGATAATAACACTCCCACCGTCAGCACCATGCTTTTGCACGTCTTCATTGAGCCGCTTGCATGTCTCGTACTGTATTGTTCTGTCCAGCGTCAAAATAAGGTCCTGCCCATCCTCTGCTTCTTCCAGAAGTTTCGTGCCAAACGTAATCCACCTGCCTCGCGCATCTTTTTCGGCCTGCAAATAGCCGGGTGTCCCCGCAAGCTCTTTTTCCCAATACGCTTCAAGTCCGTATTGCCCTACTTTTGTATCGTCCTGATAAC
>CAZBNI010000155.1:0-2422 GCA_964493105.1 uncultured Gammaproteobacteria bacterium | reverse complement strand
AAAAATAAAAATAAATATCGGATGAAACAAAAGGCGAACAGTTTTGTATTTTATGTTGGCGCGTGGACTCTCATCACGCTTTTTTTTGCAGCACCTTCGTTTGTGATCGCAAAAGAAATTACTGCCGACTCAATTATTGCGCTCGTGAATTACGAACGTATCCAACATCAACTTCCTCCGCTTACACCACATGACAAGTTGCGTCAAGCAGCAGACGCACGAATTACTGATATGACTTCAAACGATTACTTTGATCACCAGAGCCCAACCGGCGCAATGCCATGGGACGTGATCGAAGCGAGCGGCTATGAATATCGTTATGCCGGTGAAAACTTGGCAATCGACTATGATAACGCGGAAGATGCAGTGGACGCATGGTTAGAAAGTCCAACACACCGTGAGAACATGCTGAGTGATACATTCAAGAATATTGGCGTTTCAGTTAACGAACATGACGGCCATACAATGGTTGTTCTCTTATTTGGGAGTGAGTCCGAAAAAACGACTCCTATTATGCCATCAATTACCCAACAAATCCCTCAAGCACAGTCTCAGAACCAATCATTGAGTATCATTAGTATACCAAATATACCTCTTACAGAGAACCTTACTTACATGCCCAACAATGAAATACAAGGGTCTGTACTGGGAGTACAAACCACTGAAATCAAACCGATACTCCTGTATCTAATTCCCGCGTGTTTTGCATATATTATAATTTCTATCATGGTTTTCCCCTTACTTGTAGTTGAAATGGTAAATATCCCAAAAAACTAATATTTTAGTTATCCACAGTGTACCAGAGCCACCTTCGGTGTCTCAGTACACTGTAGCCCTAAGCTGTTTACTGGTTTGAGGCACATAGCATTACTGCGCGCATGTAATGCGTATTTTTTATATATATTTTACGTGAATTCGAAAACTATCTTTTTTATTGTCATTGCGAGCCTTGAGCGTATGCGAAAGGCGTGGCAATCGCCCCAGATTGCTTCGTCAGCCGCCTGCGGCTGTCTCCTCGCAATGACAAGTGATGTGAATTTTAGACTTTTCTGATTCACGTCACTTCTTCTTGGTTTTGATAATTGAGTCAAATGTGATAGTATATCTTATTAAATTGCACATAATAATTTCACAAGAAGGCTAGATTGGAGATAAAAATGTACTTTGTTGTTGGCATTGTTGTATCTTTCATAGTGCTGCTAACCTCTATTCGCGATAATAAGCGGGCATATCGCGAATTTATTGCCGAATCAGCACCTGATGAAAAACAAAAAGAGATTGGCTTTTTTCATAGCCGTTATAAAGCGGCGAAAACGAAAAGCCAAAAACAGGAAATACGGGAATCCCAGGCTGAATATTGGCATTACTATGCCAAGGCCATGAGGTTGGGACGCATAGCAGTGTATATTCTGATTCTAGGAATTTTTGCGGAAATTCTTTTCTAAAGGTAAGAAATTAGGGGGCATCCGCAATATTAATAGAAAAGAGCTAAAAACGCCGTGATTTGAAACCATGGCGTTTTTTCATTATTGGCATTTATTGGAAAACTTGGCGAAATACCTATACATTTCATAAACAAATTATTCCATTTTTTGGGCATTTTTTACGCGAAACCTATACATTTCATAAAAAGATATATACAAAAATTTAATTATCGAGCGCACATTGGAAAATATGCGCTTGGTTGGAGTAAAAACTTTCCATACGGCCCAAGCGCACCCTTTCGAGGGTGCGATCGCATTACCACATAGAACAATCGATATTATTATTTTAATATTCCCCTTTCTTACGATACAGACTGTAGATATCCAGAATCCATAAAATTAAGAGTTATCCACAGTGAACCACTCCAGCCAGAGGCGGATCAGAGAAAAGGGTTTACTGGTTTAGGGCACAATAACTAAAAAACACTTTCTTTATTACTATTAGCCAATAAAATTGGCTTTTTTTGTACATAAAATTGGCTTGACAGTAAAGTTAGTCAAGAATACTATTACAAAGCATCACACAGAATAAAAAAACAAAAATAACACATCCAACTGAGGAGGAAGTGTTATTTTCTATATTTTTAAAAAACTTAATAACCATGTGTACAGCAAAATCACTTTGCTTAAACAAAATACCCTGGTCAGCCAATCACGGTTTCAACCAGAGTGTTTTATTTAAGAAAGGTCGATCCAATCAGCTACTTTGTATGGCTGATTTTTTATTTAAAAACAAAATATAAGGAGTTTACTTTTTATAGGGGTACTTGGTGCAAAAAGCAAGCTCCTTATAAAAACAACTACTTTCAAATAATCAATTAACTAAAAACTATGAAAAAATTCTTTTCAAACAAGCGCGTGCTCATTAGCTTGGGCACCATTGCGTTGGTTTCCGTACTCGCCGTAGCAAGCACAAACGCTTTCTTTAGCGACACGGA
>CAZBNI010000154.1:0-2441 GCA_964493105.1 uncultured Gammaproteobacteria bacterium | reverse complement strand
CGGTCACTTCTCTATGCAAATCATCGCCTCCTTTCTATCGCTAATAGAATATCATAGCATGAAATCAACGTCAAAAAAGGGGCTGTCGGGAAATAGATAGTCAATAAAAAACGGTATCACTCAAAGAGTGGTACCGTTTTTTTTGCAAAGAAAAAGATGATTATCTCTAATCATCCCCTCCCCATTACAGCAAAACAATGTTAAGCTGTAACTACCAAATGAACGATTACTATTTTAACGAATTTTTCAAGATTGGGCAACAAAAGATTTCGTTGTACTTGTATGAAAGTCGTATTCCAAAAGACGATGCCGTCTATACCCTCAAAAAAGTGTTGGAGGAACTTGATTTTTCAAAGCTGTTAAGTCGTTACAGCCACCGAGGGCGAAAGGGATACAACCCGATTATGATCTACGCACTGATTTTGTATGCCAACATGCGGGGTGTTTTCTCCGTGGATAAAATTGTCGAGAACTGCCAAAGAGATTTGGCCTACATATGGCTAGCGGATGGCGCTCAGCCAAAACGTGATGTATTCTATGATTTCATCAATGAAAAGTTAACCGTAGAGATTTTGCAAGACCTGCATTACCAATTTATCAAAAAACTGAAACGTAAAAACTATGTAACCCTTAAAACCCTGTTTTTGGATGGGACCAAAATCGAAGCTAACGCCAATCGTTATACCTTTGTATGGCGAGGAAGGATCAATCATAGTGCTGTGAATTTGCTAAGTCAGATTAGTCAACTCTATGAAGATTATAATTGCCTGATTCGAGAGTTGAATTACGATCAGCGCTATGGGCTGGTCGAAAAAGAGATGTTTTATGTAGAGGGTGAAGACCAAATCAGGGAAGTTATAGAGAAAAACAAGAAACGCAAGCAAAACAACAAGAAGAAGCTTTCTAACAATGGAATTCTTGAGATAGACTACGCAAGTCCGATTGACATGCTGGAAACGGCCAGCTTGCTCAGAGAGGTTGCTGTTTTTGAAAAGATTGTATTTGTGACTGGAAAAGGAAGCCGAAAAACAGCCCTTCAAAAACTCTATGAACGATTTCTCAAGCATGGAGAAAAGCTACTGGAATACAAGGACCATTATCAGACACTGGGACTGGGCCGAAACAGTTATTCAAAGACGGATGTGAGTGCTACCTTTATGCGCATGAAGGAAGACCACATGCAAAACGGGCAACTCAAGCCTGCCTATAACCTGCAGTACGCTGTGGAAAACTATTTTATCATTCATACTTATGTCAGCCAGGATCGAACAGACTACAATACCTTGATTCCAATTGTTCAAATGCACAAGGAACATTTAAAAGCAGTACTGAAAGAGTTTGTCGCAGACAGCGGCTACATTAGCGAAAAGAACTTATTGCATTTGAAGGATCACGGGATTCATAGTTTCATCAAACTTCAGGAGCATGAAAAGAAAAAGACCAGAGCCTATTACACCGATATCAGCAAATACTACAACATGGAAGTGGTTGAGCTAGAAGAAAATGGCCAGAAACAAAAGGCCTATCGCTGTCATGATGGACGACTTCTGACCCATAAAAAAACGGAGGAGCATCATCGCAAAGGTTTTAAACAGATCTACGAAGTTTACGCTTGTGACAGTTGTCAAGGTTGCGAGCATAAGGCTAAGTGCTTATATAAGTATAATTCTGCAAAGGATCAAAACAAGAACAAAACAATGAAAGTCAATGAGCGCTGGGATGAGCTGAAAGCTGTTTCAGAAGTCAATGTTCTAAGTGAAAAAGGCATTCGCTATCGTCAAATTCGTTCTGTGATGACAGAAGGATCTTTTGGAGATATGAAACAAAATGATGGATTTCGGCGTTTTCATCGGCGTGGGATCGAAAAAGTAACAAAGGAAACCATGCTTTATGTGATGGCAAGAAATCTGAACAAATATGTCAGATATGAGCAGGAAATTCTGAAAAACTATGAAGGTAAGGTCGCTTAAGCAACAAGCCTCCTTGGATAAGGCCTTTGGAATCAAGGTTTATTTGGCATACTCAAAATTAGAGTACTATAGTTAAAAGCAGAAAACGCACTGGACTTTGTGATGATTGACACCACTGAATCCAATGCGTTTTTCTTATTTCTCGTTATTGATTGTCGAAAAACCTAGTTTTCCGACAGCCCCTTTTTTTATTGGCGGGGAAGTGATGAGACGAGTTTATTTTTTTTTTAAAAAAGTTGTGTTAAATTATTGACAAAATCAAAAGAGAAGAATAGTATGTAAGTGATTACTTACATAACAAAGGAGGATTATATGCATTACACATTTAATGAATTAATGGTTGGACAGTCGGCTAGCCTTTCTCGCACTGTAACGGAAGCGGATGTGGTGATGTTCGGCGGAATCAGCGGGGATTTAAACCCGGCACATTTTAATGAAGTGGAAAGCAGCAAGACCATGTTCAAGGGACGG
>CAZBNI010000153.1:0-2481 GCA_964493105.1 uncultured Gammaproteobacteria bacterium | reverse complement strand
AGTGGATTTCTTGGTACGGTAGTGTATGATCCAAACCAGGGACTTGAGGATTATTATCGCGCGGGATGGTCAGGCACTTCAGTGGCCACCCCAGTAGTCTCGGGCACTGCAGCGCTTCTTAAGGCAAAAGATAGTACGTTGACCGCGGATCAAATAATTGAATTACTAACTGATTCGGTTTCTCCGATTACGTACGCGAACGACTCTCTTGAAGGTAGTTTGGGGAGTGGGCGGCTTGATTTAACGTCTATTATGGAAGAAGAAACGCCTGTTGAATATGAAATCATTGCTGGCGCAGGAAACGGCGGCGGTCCCCATGTCCGCGTCTTTGACCAACAAGGAAATCTGCAAACGCAATTTTTCGCGTACGCCGAATCATTCCGCGGGGGCGTGAATGTCGCAAGCGGTGATGTTGACGGAGACGGTACAGATGAAATCATCGCTGGCGCGGGAAACGGCGGAGGCCCTCATGTCCGTATATTTGACCAACAAGGCAGTCTGCAAACGCAATTCTTCGCGTACGCCGAGTCATTCCGCGGCGGCGTGAATGTCGCGGTAGGAGATGTTGACGGTGATGAAATAGGCGATATCATTGTCGGCGCGGGATACTCAGGCGGCCCGCACGTACGGGTATTTAGTAAATATGGCACACGGTACTCGCAATTTTTCGCGTACGCCGAGTCATTCCGCGGCGGCGTGAATGTCGCGGTAGGAGATGTTGACGGTGACGGTACAGATGAGGTTATCGCCGGCGCGGGTAGTGGGGGCGGTCCTCATGTGCGAATATTTGATTATCAGGGAAATCTGCAAACGCAATTTTTCGCGTACGCCGAGTCATTCCGCGGGGGCGTGAATGTTGGATCAATCCGATAACTACATGAGTACTCTTTGGCAACAATTAGAACAGAGCCGTTTCGCACAACAACGCCCAACAGTTTTCGAATTTCTAAAATTCGCGGTTGTTGGTGTAACTGGAACAATAGTTGATTTCGGGATATACGCGCTCCTTACCAGAGGCATGTTTGTTTACTATATTACAGCTCGGGCCGTGAGTGTTTTTCTGGCAATACTGAACAACTTTATTTTAAATAAGCACTGGACTTTTCAGCGCGGTACTAGTGGAAAAACAAAAAGTGAATATGGAAAATTTTTTATTGTAAGCGTAGTAAATTATTTCCTTAATCTCGGGATCATGTACACCATTGTTGAGTTCACGTCCGCGGAGCAAATATTTGGAAGCTATGAAGATTTTTTTGCCATAGGAGTTGCAATTGGAATTGTACTGTTTAGTAATTACTTTGGTAATAAATATTGGACTTTCCGCAAATAAAGTACGGTAACACGCTTTGGATTTTGTAACCACACACTAATCCGTTTTCTATACCATCTTTGTCATTATCTGCACCTCTATCTCCCCCTTTACAAATGGTATTTCCCGTCTAAAGTAATACGTCAGTTCTTCCCCTCCTTTATTAAGGACTGCTGGTCCAAGGAGGGGAAGCCTAAACTCCCGCCTGCGAGCGGGCAGGTGTTTGGGGAGCGCGGTTTAAAAATCGTCCCCGACAAGTAGGGGCGTCCGCTAAAAGCGAGGCAGGGGAGGCGTCCAACTGAAGGGACGCCAAAACTCCCGTCTATCGGCAGGCCCGGCTGCAACGTAAGCTGGTCTGCCCGCCAAGCAGTGCGAGGCGGTCAGGGGTATGAACGGGCAGGTATTGTTAATAACCTCTTTTGGATGAGGATTAGCGCGTGGCTATTAAGTTTTTAGCTTGTCAGAATGACAATTTTTAGGTATAATAATCGTTGCATATGTTGTTGTCAGTAATTATTCCCGCATACAACGAAGAGGAACGAATTGGATCGATGTTGGATCAGTACCTTGATTTTTATCATGGCAAAGACATTGAATTTATTGTAGTGGTAAATAATAGTACTGATAAAACGCTTGATATTGTTAAGGGCTATGTTCAGAAATACCCTCAAAAGATACATTTCATCAACATTGATACGCCTATCGGCAAGGGGGGAGCTGTAAAAAGGGGCTTTGCTAAAGCGCAAGGAGATCTTATATCGTTTGTAGACGCTGATGCTTCCACAGAGCCACGTGAATTTGATAAAGTTGTTAAGGCAGTGAATGGAGCAGATGGCGCGATTGCGTCACGATGGAAAAAAGGATCACATATTCTCAATGGAAATCCGTTTCGAGAAGTCATCAGTATTGGTTTTATCGCGTTCGTTAAGCTTCTTTTCTGGATGCCATTTGTTGACACACAGTGTGGCGCAAAAGTATTTAAGAAAGAACTGATTCAAAAAATTCTGCCAAAGCTGCGGGTTGATAATATGGCGTTTGATGTTGAACTCTTGTATACAGCACGGCGTGCCGGTTTTTCCATAGTAGAAGTGCCAACCAGATGGGCTGACAATAGTAGTAGCTCGGCCATGCTGGGGACGCCAACGCAAGTTATCGCAAAAAGCATCATGATG
>CAZBNI010000152.1:0-2539 GCA_964493105.1 uncultured Gammaproteobacteria bacterium | reverse complement strand
AGGCATGCTTGGACAGGAACTGGCGCAAACGTTCAAAGAGCATAATCCATTGTTATGGGATTTGGAGCAGATTGATATTACGGAAAAAGATGAAGTTTTTGAAAAGATTACTCAAGAAAAACCAGACGTCGTGATTAATTCATCGGCATTTAATGATGTTGATGGAGCAGAAGAAAAAGAAGAGATCGCAAACGCTGTAAACGGATATGGTCCCGGAAATATCGCACGTGTAGTGCAATCGTATGGTGGAATCCTCGTGCATTATAGTACTGATTATGTTTTTAAAGGGGACAATCGGGCAGGATACAAAGAAGACGATGCCCCTGACCCGCGATCAGCTTACGCGCGTTCGAAATTGCTCGGAGAGAAAGAAGTACGATCGAATTGTGATAAGTACTATATCATCCGTCTTTCCCGCCTGTTCGGAAAACGAGCGGCCGCAAAAGGCGCGAAAAGAAGCTTTATTGATCTGATGTTGGAGTTGGCTGCTGAGAAAAGGGTGCTTAATATAGTTGATCAAGAAGTTTCTTGCCCGACGTACGCTCCTGATCTAGCACGGCAAACAAAGGAAATTGTTGTTCAGAAAAAGCAATTTGGTATTTATCATGCCACAAATTATGGTGCATGTACTTGGTTTGAGTTTGCGAAAGAAGCATTTACCATAAAAAGTATCAATGTTACAATGAAGCCCGTGCCAACAAGCTTTTATCCACGGCCTGCAGCGCGGCCGCTATATTCTGAATTATTAAATACAAAATTACCTTCAATGAGATCATGGCAAGAGGCATTAAAAGAATATCTGCAGTAATATGGAATTTCAAAAAACAAAATTTAAAGACGCATGGCTTTTAAAGCCCCAAGTATTTGAGGATACTCGCGGTTTTTTTATGGAGTCATTTTCACAAAAATGGTTTGAGGAAAAGGGGATTGATATTACTTTTGTACAGGACAATCATTCGAAATCAATTAAAAAAGGAGTATTGCGAGGATTACACTTTCAGTCGCCACCACATGCTCAAACAAAGCTTGTTCGTGTCACAAACGGGTCGGTGTATGATGTTATTGTTGATATTCGTAATGGATCTGAAACCTATGGCCAGTGGCAGGGATTTGAATTGACTGCTGACAATTTTCTCATACTCCTGATACCAAAAGGGTTTGCTCACGCGTTTTGTACAGTAGAGCCAAATACTGAGTTTTGTTACAAAGTTGATAGTTATTATACCCCAGAATCCGATAGCGGTATTATTTGGAATGACCAGACACTAGGTATCGACTGGCCGGTAACTAATCCAATCATTTCAGAAAAAGATTCAAAACTACAAGCATTTAGTGATTTTAAATCACCATTTAACATTTAATAGAAGGGACTATGAAAGGGATTATACTTGCAGGTGGAAAAGCAACTCGCTTACGGCCACTCACGAAAATTACAAGCAAGCAACTTTTACCTGTCTATGACAAACCAATGATTTTTTATCCATTACAGACGCTTTTGGATGCCAGTATTAAAGAAATACTGATAATCATAGCTCCGGAATATGCTGGCCATTTCTTGCATTTACTTGGTTCAGGCAAAGAATTTGGTGCAAAATTTACTTATGAGATTCAGGAAGAACCACGAGGTTTGGCTGACGCATTTATAATAGGTGAAGATTTTATGGACAATGAAGCTGTTACAATGATTTTAGGTGACAATATTTTTGAAGATAACTTGGCAAAAGAGATTACAAGTTTTGAAAAAGGCGGCAGAGTATATGCAAAAAAAGTACACGACCCAGAACGATATGGTGTGGTCAAATTTGATGATAATAACAAGGTTATGGAAATTGTTGAAAAACCTGAGAAATGGATCAGCGATTATGCTGTACCGGGACTTTATACGTATGATAATCGTGTATGTAAAATCGCAAAAGCATTGAAGCCATCCAAGCGTGGAGAAATTGAAATTACGGATATCAATAATGAGTATATGAAAATGGGCGAACTTGATGTAGGTCTAATTAAGGGAAGATGGTTTGATGCCGGTACATTTGATTCGTTATTGGAAGCCGGAAATTTTATTGCACAGCAAAAGTAAAAAGGTAACCGCCTAAAACGAGAGTTGATAGAGCTTTTGATCAGTCAGTACGATAGCCTCATTTCCAGTATTGGTTGTAAATATTTTATCAACCCCATCGATCAAGATAGGGTAAGTATTTCGGTTTGGGCCCCGAACCTCAATTGCCTGTAGCGAAGTATTGTGTTGATATAAGATATAGCGGTCAGACTGGATCCAATGAGCATGAGAAACTCTATCTGAAGTGCGCAGAATAAGCTCTTTCTTATTGAGTTTCCAATCCCATATAAAGATTTCGTGGTCATTATTATAGAGAATCAGACCTTCTTGATTAAGAATTATATCTTTTACAACGTCGTCAAATTTTTCAAGAGATCCGTTATCACGATTAAAAAGATAAAGTTTTTGGTTGTCTTGATCATGTATTAATGCGAGTTGCTTTGATACATTGAGTATCATAAAGTGATCAAAATTTGCTAT
>CAZBNI010000151.1:0-2552 GCA_964493105.1 uncultured Gammaproteobacteria bacterium | reverse complement strand
ATGTGGTCTGTATGGATCCGGCACGCCTTCACTGTCAGTACATGCCATGCCGTCGGCTTGTTCGCTGCAAGTTCGATCTGTTGTATATCCATCTTTGCTCACCTTTACCACATAGGTTTGTTGCGATGGCTCGAGATCAAGTAATAAAAGCTGTCCGGTTACATCAGTTGTCATTGTAATATCGACATTCGGCTCAACTGCCGTATTGGAAATATTAATCGTCGCATCAGAAATAGGAGCACCGCTTGCGTCAATCACTTCAACCAATAAAAACCCTTTATCAGTATCTCCTTCTAAATCAGGTGGGGCAATAGTAGTCGCAAGCTTTAAAGGTTCGCCAGAAAAATTTTCATCCCAGGTTACCTCAACAAGGCATTTTTTATAATCAGCTGGATTATTCTGATACTCAGGAATATCACGCGGTTTATTCACTACTGTTCCATCTGCACACTTTGACCATTGATCCTCAGGCAAGCCATTAGCTTCACCGGCACAGCCATCAAATGGATCATCATAATACTTTACTGTCGTACTCACCGTAAACACTACATTAGATCGAATAATCTCCTTTGTTTGGGGAATAGCGCCCTGTGGTGATCCACTTACGGTACCGAGCTCTGTATAGTCAATATTTCGTAAAATCTCCATCTGGGCGTTGGCAAGCTCAATTGCCACAAGCTTTGCTTTTGCGTTCTGTAAATTTGAAATTGAGAATCGAAATACAGCCAACATCGTTAAAAACAGCCCGGTGAATAAAAGCAGTACAACGAGTGCTTCGATTAATGTATAGCCCCTTTTATCCTTGTGTAATAGTTTATTTTTTATAACTGGAAATATACTCATATAACACACATCCTATTTGTTTAAGTATAGACCTTTTTGCACAACTTTCACACCTTACTCGCTCTCTATAACAACTTTTTTAAATTTACTTAGATATAGAGTATACTACATAAATAGAGACTCTAGAATTTATCGTATAAACTCAAAAAACCTTATCAATTTAACTATTGCTGGCATAATTACGCTTATTGCTATTCTGATGATTATTTCTGCACTATGGTACGAAACTAGTAATACTACAGAATCAAACAGCACAATTATAAATACTGATGCCGAAGCCACAACTCCAAACGCAAGCTCATACACGAATGCAAGTCAAAAATACTTTGTTGTCTTTCTAATAAACTGGCATCAGGAAACAAGCGACAGTATCGGAAACACCGTACTTTTTGGCCCACAAAAAGGATTGTGTGGCACGATATTTCCGGATGAATATTTTACTATCCAGATCTACGAAAATGCTACTTTAGTAGACGATGTTGCGATACGTGAAACAGACGAGGTTCACCTGACCGATCGTGTTGAGCAGTCAATCGCAGTCAGTGGCGCGCCGGCAACACGATATACAGGTAAACATATTGTTGATGATCTTCTGGGTAGTGGTTACTATCGGGATAAAGTATGGTTTACTAAAGAGGACGTCGGCTATGCAATTAAGTACTACGCAGATGTAGACGAGCCAGCATATCAAACTGAATTTGATAATTTTATATCCTCTTTCGTCTTTACGGAACTGTAATATCAAACACGCTCATGATCGACCGGATTCGTGTCTGCTGTACGGATTGTCGACACGTTATCTAAAAAATAACCAATTACCTTTAAAAAAATATGGACGAACAACCAACGCAAAGCGGGCTCCACCCAACCAACAATCAGGAAACTGATAAAAAAAAGAGTGCCCCTGTTTTTAGTATTATTCTCATCGCGCTTATTATTATGATGGCTGTTGTGTATTTTTTAGTCATTCGAGAAGAAACAATCACTATAGAAGTAAATACTACCGTCAATCAGAATACTGATGCCAGCACCATCACCAATACAACCAACGTAGCTAATACAAACACGGCATCAACCAACATCGGCAACGTAAATCGCCTACCCGCTGAAATCAATACAACCAACCTTGATAAGGCGCTCAAAGCCGTTGATACCGCAACAAACGAAGCAGACACATCATTCAACGAATTTGAAAATATTAACGCGGATAATGACGCGGCGCTTGATCTGTAATAACCACGCAACGTATGAAAAAAAATCACCTATCACTACTCATCCTCGTTGGACTTTTGGTGATACCGCTTGTTGGGCTTGCCAAAACAAATATCAATCTGCTAACCAACAAAAATGATATTATCAATGAATATAAAAACGGAAACAATAATGAAGTGCGTATCCAAGCACTACAGCGACTTGGCACAACCATGATTGATAAACGCATCAATGCGTTAAGTAGGGGCCAAACACTCCTTGCTGAATCAGTCTACATAGATGATAAAATAAAAAAAACACTGAATGAACAACTCAGGGAAAATATCAATAACCTAACTCAGCTCAAAGCATCCATTGAACAACAAACCGAACTCCTGGCATTAAAAGATGAGGTGCGTTCAATTATTAATGAATACAGAATCTATCTCGTGGTCATTCCGCAAGTACATGGCTTAGCAGTGATTAATAAAGAAGAAACGCTCATCAGCAAGTTGAAA
>CAZBNI010000150.1:1231-2571 GCA_964493105.1 uncultured Gammaproteobacteria bacterium | reverse complement strand
AAAATTGATCCAAGGTTTAAGCGTCCGTCAGATCTCCGAGTACTCAAAAGCGATAGTTCGAAATCACAAAAAAAACTTAATTGGAAACCAAAAGTATTATTCAATGACTTAGTTGCAATGATGGTTGATGCTGACATCGAAAGATTATCAAAAAAAAGTAATAAGTAGGATATAATGAAAATATTAGTAACTGGTGGAGCGGGATTTATCGGCAGTCACTTGGTTGATGCCCTGATAAAAAGGAAGCACCGAGTGGTTGTTGTGGATGATTTGAGTGTTGGGTTGAGAAGAAATGTTAACCCAAAGGCACGATTCATAAAACTAGCGGTTCAGGATAAAAAACTCAAAACTGTTTTCAGTTCAAACAAATTTGATTTTGTTTTTCACCTAGCTGCACAAAAAAACCTGCAGGTTTCAAAAGAAGAACCAATGCATGATGCTGAAACGAATATTATGGGCGGTATCAATGTTATAGAATCTGTTCAAAAGTACAAATGCAAAAAGATCGTCTTTTATTCTTCCGCAGCAATATATGACGCGTTTGCTAATCCCCCGAATTATGAGAATGATGTTCCTCAGCCAATTACACCGTATGGTATCGCAAAATTGTCTATAGAACGATATATTGAGCATTCAGGCATATGTTATACAAACCTTCGACCATCGAATGTGTATGGATCACGGCAGGACGCTTATGGCGAGGGAGGGGTAGTAGCGATTTTTTGCTCAAATCTCGCGCGTGCCAAGCAAAGTAAAATATTTAATACTGGCCGTCAAACCAGAGATTTTATATATGTCGATGACGTTGTAGCCGCAACAATAGCATGTATGCGTCACGGTCATAATCAGACTATTAATATTAGTACAAACCGAGAAACCAGCGTTAATAAGCTTTACGCAACACTTGTAAAAATTGCTGATACGTCACAGCGACCACGAAGAGGCATTTATCTTGAGGAACAGCAACGCAGCGCACTGAATAATTCCCGCGCAAAAAGAGTCCTGCACTGGAAGCCGAAAAAGCAACTTAATCAAGGGTTAACAAAAACCTATCATTGGTTTCATGAACAGTATGAAAAAAAAATTACATAAAAAACAAACTATTACCGGACAGAAAACTAAAAAGCAAGCCAAGAAAAAAGAAACAGTAACTATAGTTGGAACTGGCTATGTTGGTTTGCCTTTGGCGTGTTTGTGCGGAGAAAAAGGGTATCGGACATTTGGAACCTCACGAAGCAAGTCAAATGTAAATCTGATTAATAAAGGCGTCTCGCCGATTCAAGGGGACGCTGAACTTGACAAATGGGTCGCGAAAAAATCATTCACGGCATTATCCACCT
>CAZBNI010000150.1:0-1131 GCA_964493105.1 uncultured Gammaproteobacteria bacterium | reverse complement strand
GACGCTGAACTTGACAAATGGGTCGCGAAAAAATCATTCACGGCATTATCCACCTATGAAACCGTAAAACGCTCTGATATCGTGATTATATGCGTTCCAACGCCTGTTGACGAGCAATATAATCCAGATTTGACTCCGGTAAAGTCCGCGTGCAAGAACATTGCCAGGCACATGAAAAAGGGCCAGCTAGTCATCATGGAATCTACGATTAATCCGGGCGTGTGCGAAGAAGTCATTTTGCCAATATTAGAAAAGGTTTCCGGCCTTACTGCTGGCAAGGATTTTTATTTGGCGCACTGTCCCGAACGAATCAATCCCGGCGATGCGCATTGGAACGTTAGAAATATTCCGCGATGCGTCGGCGCGTTAACCAAACGCGGTTTAACAAAAGCAGTTACTTTTTACGGCAACATTATAGCCGGTGAAATCAAGCCAATGAAGTCACTGAAAGAAGCCGAAGCAACAAAAATTATTGAAAATTCATTCCGGGATATCAATATCGCGTTTGTGAATGAACTCGCGAAATCGTTTGAAGTATTGGGTATAGACCTTGTTGATGTTATTGATGGCGCAAAAACAAAACCATTCGCGTTCATGGCGCATTACCCGTCATGTGGCGTTGGCGGCCACTGTATTCCCGTGGATCCATACTATTTGATTGAACGGGCCCGGAAAGCGGGGTTTAACCATCGTTTCCTAAAGCTTGCCCGTGAGATTAATAACAGCATGCCAGCGTATACTATTGACCGGATGATTGACGCGTTGAACGAGGTCAAGCGTCCGATCAAAGGGACTAAAATTGGCGTGTTGGGGTTGTCCTACAAAGCAGACGTTGATGATCTTCGTGAGAGTCCCGCAATAAAAATTATTGAGTTACTCAAAGAAAAAGGAGCTAACGTGGAAATTTTTGATCCATTTTTTCCGGAAAAATCCACGGCTAACAGTTTGGTTGACCTGCTGCGAAAGTCACAGGCAATTGTGATCGCGACAGACCATAGCGATTTTAAGAAGATTCCGGCTACTTGGCTAAAACGATATGGAGTCAAAGCTATTGTTGATGGAAAGAACTGCTGCAAAGAAAAAGACAAAATTAAAAAAATGGGAATTATTTATAAAGGAATTGGGAGATGA
>CAZBNI010000149.1:0-2579 GCA_964493105.1 uncultured Gammaproteobacteria bacterium | reverse complement strand
TAAATTATATAGTGGTTTATTTTTAGAAGATTGTAATTTAATAGAAACAAAAATGTTAATTTTAAATATTTAATTTAAAAAGACTTATTTATAACTATTTCTATATTTAATAATATTATGGATTTAAATAAAAAAAGACAACAAAAACCAACAGGTTTAAAAGCAAGGTTAATAATGATGTGAGAGTTGATGCGATAACAATTATTGAACGTGGAAAGTTGACCCGCGAAATTAATCCGCTTTTACCAACAATATTCCCGACCGCGTTTGTTGTTCCTTCGGAAAAATAACCCCACAAAATAATACCGAGCAGTAAATAAAGATTATAGTGTTCAACGTCAAAACGCAAAAAAATTGAAAATACCACATACAGAACACCAAACAATAAAAGCGGCTTCAGAAGTGACCAAACATACCCAAGAGCTGATCCCTGGTATTTCAATTTAAAATCAGAAATTGTTAACTCTTTAACAAGGTTCCAATACTGTTTTGTTGAAATTTGACCAACCATATTTTCTACTTAATCAATAGTCCAATTGTACCATTCTGATGGCTCAATTTCAACTTTATGCATAAACAAAAAGTACCCGAAATTCGAGTACTTTTTATTTATATTCACAACCAAATATTTTGATGTAAATTTCTTTTCTAATCAAAATTCATCCACTATAATAACAAAAGCGCCTTTAAATCAGGCGCTTTTGTTATGTATAACTTTATTTCAAGTTATCGTGTCATAGAGATTAATCGCAAACATCGTCAAGGCCTCCGCCTCCACATACTGGCTTACTGTCAGTAGACGCTACTGTTCCGTTATCTCCGTCACTATTAATCCAAAACCAAGAACCATCTGCTTCCAAAACTGTCAGGATAACGTATTTCATTGGTGATGAAGCATCATCAACATCATATTCATAGTAATTGGCATCTGTACCAGTTTCTAAACCACTATCATTTGGATCTTGTGGTACTGTCGAGAGATAGTCGTCAAGCGGTGACGAGGCTGCCCAAAGACCGGTATTACCATCTGTACTACCATCTGGCACTGGGAACTTGGTTGAATTGTCATCATTGTACAGTACTAATGCGGTTCTAATCTGGCCAAGGTCAGACTTACGGGTAGCATCACGTGCTTTTTCACGAGCACCATTCAACGCTACCAAGCCGATCGTCGCCAAAATACCAATAATGGCAATAACGACCAATAACTCAATCAATGTAAAACCTTTTTTTCTCATTTTGATATTTCACCCCCTCTCGTAATCTAAGAACAAATGATACACTTTTTTGAATCAGTATAGGCCGTTCACAGATCACGGATCCGTGTTAATCCGTGCTTAAGCCACACAACTCAATTAAAGGATACTACTGCCCTTAAAGGATAATTTCTTAATTAATGAAAGAACAATAAATGCGATAAAAATCAAAAGTATACAATTATCATATCATATTTTTTGAAAAATGTCAAAGTATACTGCTTGCTTTTCCACAGTACTATGCTTATATCGCGCTTGAAAGGCTGTAGATCGGCAATATAATCGCGGACACCAGAAACCCAACCGCGACGCCAAGGATAACCATAATAACCGGCTCAATCAAGGAAGTTAGGTTGCGAAGCGAATTTTCCAATTCTCTGGAATAAAAATCAGCAATTTTTAAGAGCACTTTATCAAGCTGGCCTGATTGCTCGCCAACAGCCATCATCTGGGACAACATCAGCGGGATATCCTTGCTTTTTATAAAAACGGTTGTTATTGAAGATCCTCCTTCAACCTCCTTGATAGTTGCTTTTGTCAGCTCCTGATAAACCGTATTCCCGATAACATCCGATGCAATATCAAGCGACTTAGTCAACGGAACGCCCGACGCGAGCAAAGTCGAAAGTGAACGCGCGAAACGGGACAGATACAGACGGTTAAAAATCGGCCCAATAATAGGTAGCCTGATTTTTACAATATCGACTTGTTTACTTCCTGCTTTTGTCTTGAGAAAAAAACGAAAACCAATAACAGCGCCAACCACCATTACTAATAATAACCACCAATACGCGAGTAAAAAATCGCTTGCTCCCATAAATATCCGCGTGGTAATAGGGAGTTCCGCGCCGCCCGATTCAAAAACTTCGGTCAATTGGGGAAGTACAAACATCATCATCATGACGCCCACCACGACCAGAGCGGATAAAATAAATGCCGGATAGATCATGGCGCCGCGTGCTTTGGATTTCATGTCATAATCTTTTTCCGATTGATCAGCGAGGTATTCCAAAATTTCATCCAGCCGGCCCGTCGTTTCCGCCGAACGTACCATCTGCACGAAAAAATTACTAAACGCTTTTGGATAACGCCTAAGCGCCTGTGACATTTTCGCGCCACCGTCTACCTCGTCGGCTACGTCAATAATTATTGCCTTGAGTTGCTTGTTCTCAGTCTGGCGCGCGAGCACTTTCAACGCGCGAACCAACGGCACACTCGACGTCATCATAACCGCGAGTTGCCGCGCGAAGATAACAATATCCTTAGCCTTGATGCGCTGACCTTTCTCAAATCCTTTTAAAAAGGATAGTTGCTTTTTCTCTT
>CAZBNI010000148.1:0-2598 GCA_964493105.1 uncultured Gammaproteobacteria bacterium | reverse complement strand
CTCTTACCCCAACTACAGCTTGATGATGATGAGGAGGCGACTGATCTTGAACAGCAACTAAAGATTTATCGTGAGTTTCATGAGGCCTCAAAAGTACTGCATAAGATGGTTTTGAAAAAACATTTCCTGTTTGCACGTGACCGGATGGTTGTGAAGGTTGATAATGTATTTAACCCGCCTTCAAGTATTACTGCCGATAAACTTCATATGCTCTTTGCAGGAGTATTAAAAGAAATTGAACCGTGGGTCAATCTGCCACGAGAGGTGTTAGTCAAGACGATTTCGATACGCGAGCGTATCTCGAATATTCAGTTACTTATCAAGGAACAAGCACAGCTGAGTTTTCTAGAACTGCTTAAGGGTTCAAAAAATAAAAATGATGTAATAATCACCTTTCTCGCTATTTTGGAATTAGTTAAGCAACAGTCTGTTGCTGTAGTACAAAAAGGCATTTTTGATGATATTCAGGTACAAAAGCTTGCTGAATACGAGGCTGATATAATTAAAGATAAATAATATTTTTTAGAAATCATTATGAAAATAAAAACACTGATCGAAAGCCTTCTCTTTATTTCAGGCAGGCCAATATCACTTAATAAAATGTCAGAAGTGCTTAGCAAGGATAAAAAAGAAATCGCGGCAGCGGCAGATGAGCTCATGAATGACTATAATGAAGCAGAGCGCGGTATTCAGATCCAAAAAGCGAGTACATCATATCAAATGGTTACTACAGCTGAGAGCAGCTTTATTATCAAAGATTTCATCAAATCTGAGCAGACCGGAGAATTAACCAAACCATCGCTTGAAACACTAACGATTATTGCATACCGCGGCCCTATTACAAAAGCAGAACTTGAGCAAATACGCGGAGTAAACTGTAGTTTGATTATAAGAAATTTATTGATCAAAGGTTTAATAGGGACTAGTGAGGATCGGGAAAAAATGGCAACAGTATATACAATTACTTTTGACCTCTTACGGTTTCTTGGCCTGAATAAAGTAGAGGAATTGCCTGATTATGAGAAATTGAATAGTGACGAAAACCTCAAGAAATTGTTTGAACAAAAAATTGAAGAGCAGAAACAACAAAGTGAAAGTGAATAGCCATTAAGAAACTATGCTAGGATTTTTGCTCATTACACTTCTGACGCTCAATAACATTGATTATCCAGCTAATATCATGCAGTACAATGATGAGAGTGCGATGTATCTTATCGATGAATTGAGCGAACAGCAATATGATTCGATATATAGTATTTACCGTCCCTTGCCACCGATCGCCAAAACTCCGTATACCCATCCGGCAAAGTACATCTCAGCAACTTCCGGCATTGCCATTGACGGAGGAACCGAGCATGTACTATGGGAAAGAAATACAGATGCGGCTCTTCCAATTGCAAGCTTAACAAAGCTTATGACTGCAATAGTGTTTCTTGAGACAAACCCGGATTTTGATGCGGAGATAGAGATTGAAGAGAGCGACCACAGTGATGTGATCGGAAGCAGGCTCTATGTGCAGCCTGGTGAAGTCATGACGGTGCGGGATCTATTTTATTCAAGTCTGGTTGGTTCGGCGAATAATGCCACTAAAGCACTCGCGCGTTCAACGGGCCTAAGTGAAGAAACTTTTATTCAGCGCATGAATGACAAAGCGCGTTTACTCAGGCTTCCCAATACTCAATTCTATGAAGTCACGGGATTGGATCCGGATAATCACTCGACCGTTCATGAGTATGCTCGTATAGCAAGGATGGCATTTGGCAATTCAGCGATCAAGGAAGCACTTACGATGCATGAATATACTTTTGAAACAATTAACAAGAAGATTCAGCACCGAATAAAAAATACAAACCAGCTGTTGCAAGATGATGAGGTGACGTTGATTGGAGCAAAGACTGGTTATTTACATGAGGCCCGTTTTACATTTGTTTGTCAGGCAGAACAGGATGGACATGAAATATTCGTCGTACTCCTTGGAAGTCATTCAAGCGCAGCTCGGTTTACAGAAGCGAAAGAGATTATCCAATGGGCATATGATAATAATACGTGGATATAATTTTTTACAAAATACAGCAAATACGGTATGTTTAATATAGATTACGCCTCGATTTTTTATAATTTATCACCGGAATTCGCCATAGTATTGATCGCAATGATTCCAATTGCAGAACTGCGTGTTTCTATCCCTATTGGAATAGAGGGATTTGAAATGGGCGTTATGTCTGTGTACCTCTGGTCAGTAATCGGGAATCTTATTCCAGTAGTGTTTCTCTTACTGTTTCTCGAGCCGGTTGCACAGTTTTTAATGAAACACGTTGCATTATTTGAAAAATTTTTTAACTGGGTTTTCGAAAGGACACGAAAACGGTTTATCTCACGCGCCGCTCGATATGGTACTTTTATAGCACTGGTGTTATTTGTCGCTATCCCGTTGCCTATCACCGGCGCATGGACCGGTTCGGCAGCAGCATTTCTCTTTAAAATACCATTTTGGCGGGCATTTGCCGCAATTACTGTCGGGGTCCTCATTGCGGGGATAATTGTCAGTAGTGCGACAGTGGGCATTGCAGCATTATTATAAAAATATATGAAACGAGA
>CAZBNI010000147.1:0-2605 GCA_964493105.1 uncultured Gammaproteobacteria bacterium | reverse complement strand
TGCTTTCAGCATGGCCGATTGGTTAAGTGTTTCGTTTAACGACAAAGCGCCAATGCCTTGTTCAGCGCGAGAGGCATTTGTTAAATTTAGGATATCGTTTCGGGCGATTGAGGCAAATTCACCGGGTGATGGGTATACCAAAAAAAGGAAGCCGGTAACAAATAATTTTACTGCGATAATTGATACAGCGTACATTCTCAGGGCAGTAGGGCGCAAGGCGTGCGGTTTGTGGTCATTGCCATGATGCGGAATTAAAAAATGCTTGGCGTGATGCGGCGCGCGCTTTACGTGATGAAATAGTATATGATGCAGCCTTTTTTTAGGTTGTTTTGCAGTCATATAATAACGTTATACGCTTTAAATCTATTATATCATATATTGTTTAAGCAACAGCAAATACTATCACAGAGGTCCGTATTTGTCAACCCCACACGGAAGGTAGACTGATCCGCTTTCCAAAGTCTTGTACGGCGGACAGGTCTCTACTCGTAATTTTATTGATATGCAAGCGCACGCTGGAAAGCGTGCGCTTGGAGGATGTATAATTGTATCATCATAGAAAATATATTTTTCCGACTCCGAGGGCACCTCTCTGTTGCCTACGCTGTGCTTTTAACTGAGATCCCTCGGCCTTGCTCGGGATGACGATGGTTTTTTGATTACAAAGGCCTAGAATATCTGCATATGGTTACCGTTGAAGGATTTAATAATAAGTATTATAATGGCAGCAGACCTTCCCCTTACATTGGGGATTATTTTATGCGAACGTATTATGTTTATATAATGGTTAATGATTGGATTACCGTTTTGTATATTGGTATTACTGGTGATTTAAAGAGTCGAGTTTATCAACATAAGAAGAGGGTTAAAAAAGGATTTACCAGTCGATATTACATTGGTAGATTGGTATACTATGAGGAGTTTGAAATGGCATACGATGCAATTTGTAGGGAAAAGCAGCTAAAAAATTGGCATCGTGAATGGAAAATAAATTTAATAAAAAAGAGCAATCCAACGTTTAAGGATTTATCAGAATCGTGGTATGGCAAAGGGGATGTGGGCGATGGAGATGCTGAAAAAATGTATTTGAATGGAGACTCTGAAACAAGTTCAGAGTGACGACGTGTTGATGGCTATCCAAATCCGTCATGCTGAATTTATTTCAGCATCTCCATAGAGTATACTAAGCTCTTCTAATTCCAATTACAAAGGCCCCAGAATATGTTGGGCTGTTTTTAAATAACCCGATTCTGAGGCCTTTGGTGCTATTTCGGAGAGCTTTTCGTGTATGCTCCGGATCTATAGTTTACGCGTTTCGTTTTCTTGATACAAAACTGATTCCGAATGCGACAGCGCCCGTAGCAAGCAAACCAAGCATTCCCGCGCCGGTTGTTGGCAGAACGGTCGGTTCGTCTTCAGCGCCAAGGACTTCTACGGCTCTGATTTCTATTACTGCTTCGTCTGATAATTTATCAACATCATCCGCGTACGCGATGGCGGTATTCACATAATTACCTTCAATAATTGACGCGTCTACCATCACGTCATAGGTAATACTAACATTTTCTGTTGGTACGATATCGCCGAGCTCCCATGTATGAGTGCGCTTGCCAGTCTCGACAAACACAAATCCAATTGGAAGCGTGTCATCAAACTTTGCGTTATACGCAACAGCGTCTCCGGTGTTCGTGACATCTACGGTGTAGCTAATTGTACTGCCTGGATTGGCAAATTCCTGCGCCACTGTTTTGTCAATGCTTAGCATTGGCGCGGTATCGCCAAGAACAACAGGGATTCTTACGTCAGTTGAAGCTGTGGCTGGTTTTGATGCGGCTATTGCTACTTTATCTTCGTCAACTCCGTCGTAGGATGTTGCGATGGCGGTGTTAGTATAGATGCCAACACCAGCATGGCTATCTATTAATACATCATATTTGAAATCAGCAGTGGCATCAATTCCCAATGGTTCGTCAATGTTCCATGTGTGTACTGTTGTATCATCAAAGCTCATATCGGCAAAGGTAAAGCCGGCCGGAAGGGTATCAACCAACTCAACATAGGTAGCATCGGCATTGCCAGTATTGCTGACTGTGACGGTGTAGGTGAGTGTGTCACCTGGATTTGCCAGTGTTTTGTCTACAGACTTTATAACGTTTAAGACAGGAGCTTTAGCAGCAACTATTGTTGTGGTAGCCTCTGTGGCGTCATTGTCTTCTGCTAGTGTTTCATAACTATTTTTGCTAGCATCATATAGTTCAATTCGAACATTGTTTATCACCTTCGCACCGATTGAAGCATCATCTTTTATTTTGAATTTGAGTTCAAACTCTATCGTTGAAGCACATTTAATATCATATGGCCATTCAAATGTAGATATTGAAGTACTTGGATTTAATGACACATCATATTTTGTTCCTAGCACATTAGCTTCTAAACTTTGTATTTCGACAAGTGAGGCGCCCTTCTCAAGGGTATCAATAAAAGCTAGTTCCCCTGATTGGCACGTTGATTCGCTTTTTACCTCAATGGTGTATGTAACAATATCACCCGGGTAAGCTTCTGTTTTGTCAACTGTTTTTGTTATAATAAGTCCGCTTGCTGCATC
>CAZBNI010000146.1:0-2607 GCA_964493105.1 uncultured Gammaproteobacteria bacterium | reverse complement strand
AATGATCGGATTACCATAGTTGTCGTTGATGTTTTCATACCCGACCAGATGGAGATGTGATCCATCAGCTCCTCCAGAGTCGCCGACCTTACCGATGTACTGCCGAATACTTACATTATTTCCGACAGAGACACCAATGGAGGAAAGATGGGCGTAACGAATTGCTACATGTCGTGATGCGTCATAAATCACAACACAGTAGCCGTAACCGCCATCCCAGCCAGCAACGACGACTTTTCCGGCAAAACCAGCATAAATGTTTCTGCCGTAATCGCCGCCGGTACGATTGAGGTCGCGAGCGTAATAATCTGCTCCAGAATGTGACCACCTATTACTACCACAGTAGTACCCCCAGGCACCATTAGTTCGAGTCCCCTCATCGCCAGTCCAATTATCAGGACTGTCGTTCAAAAACGGCCAGGCAATCGTCATATTGGCACCGATTGAAGCAACGATAGGATCGGATGTTCGATCCTTGCTGTCAATTGCCGGCTGACTTTTCTGATCAACTGATGCCACCGGATTCGTCTGCTCTTGATCTACCTGCGAACAGCCTGCAACTACAAATGCAAGCATGAGCATCATCAAAAACAGAATTCTAGCGTATCTCACTGGATACCTCTTTTGGGTTTCTTGGTTTCTACATGAACAACATTAACAAATGCAACAATAATCCTTCGATAACGACCTCCTTTCTTTTGGGTTATGAAATGTACAATTTTAGTTTTAACTAAACTTATTTTTGTGATATTTATAATAACATGATTGAATATTCAAATCAAGGATCAATATATAAAATACGAATTGTGCTAATTAGATTAGTATTGATTTAATTGATAAAATATTTCTATTAGTTAATTTGTTTATTAAAGTAAATTCCAAGTGTTTTATTACACCTATATTTTACCAAAACTAGGCCATCTTCTTAATTATTTGTTTATCTTAGCCTAGATAACTAGCACAATTCGTATAAAATATAAGGGTGAAATAGAAATTTGCCACCAAAGATGATAATGTGATAAAATTATTTTTACCTTATGCTATGGTGCGCGCCGTAATCCCTCAATTAATTCAGAACAAGTCGGTGCCATGAACCTTGTACTATTCCGCCCCGCAGAGAATCAGAAGTTTTCCTGAAAATAGGTTCGTACTTCGTTGTAAAGCCATACCAACAACAAACTTTATTATTTATTAAGCTTGTTCACAGTAAACAGGCTTTTTTGTGCAAAGGATTCGAACGGGCACGAGAGAGACGGCCCTGAAGTATTAACGAAAGGGCAGTCGAACGACAAACAATGCGAGCAAGCGTAGCATTGTTTGGTGCCCAGGACAAGGAGACCGCCAAAGGCGGGCGACACGTAAATCCCGTCGGCGCTACCAATAACAAACTTTCTATCTATACCACACTTAGCTCGCTGATACGTTTTTTTATTAATGCATATTTGTCATCCTGAACTTGATTCAGGATCTGATAGATTCACAGATTCATCCAAAGGCGGACGACGCGAATGTCAACAAGGTTCCAGCGGCATGTCTGTACTTCAAATTATTGTTATAATAGCCCATTTCAACGTATAATAAACACATGAAACATTTCACAGACCTCAAATTCAATAAACAAGAGCTTGAAAAAAAACTACTTTCTTTTCCTACTGACCAGCAACAAAGAATCCAACAGGCGCTTACGCTGGCAGAAAAGCACCATGCTGGCCAGGTACGTAATGCCGAAAAACCAAAAAATACACCCTATATCATCCACCCAATTGGATGTGCATTATGGCTTATTGAACAAAAAATTACAGACATTGATATCATTATTGCTACCATACTCCACGACACACTTGAAGATACGCAGCTATCCCCTGATACCATCAAATCACAATTTGGCAAACGCATACTCGAACTTGTAAAAAGTGTCACGCGGGAACGGTCCCCAGATGAAACTGAAGAACAAAAACGAGTCAACAAAATTGAGCATTTTAAAAAACTTACAGACGAGCCAGCCGCTACGAAATTAATTAAGGCTGCGGATTTCCTGGACAACATGCGTTCATGGCCATTCGTTCCGATAAATGCCTCAATGGCCTACAAAATACCTCGATGGATAAAGGAGGCGGAACAATACTATATCCCGATTGCAAACGCTGTAGCCCCTCAGGCTGTTCCTGAAATGGAAGAGATAGTCACAAAAGTTAAAGAAAAATTCTCATGAAAATCTTAGCGATCGAATCATCGTGTGATGAAACTGCTGCCTGCGTCTTACACGGCACTAAGAAAAAACGCCGGTTGCTTTCGCGTGTCATTGCATCGCAAGTCAAAACGCACCAGCGCTATGGTGGTGTGGTTCCGGAAGTTGCGGCACGCCAGCATATCAAATCAATCATAGGGGTTATTGACCATTCGATCCGCGCAGCAAAACTCACGCCAGATGACTTGAATGCGATTGCGGTCAGTGCTGGTCCTGGGTTGATTACCTCCTTACGTATTGGTGTCCAGACCGCAAAAACACTCAGCATGGCATGGAATAAAAAACTCATACGGGTTAATCATATAGAGGGGCATATCTACGCAAACTGGCACGACACTACAAATATTCCATTGCCAGCA
>CAZBNI010000145.1:0-2651 GCA_964493105.1 uncultured Gammaproteobacteria bacterium | reverse complement strand
ATATCATCAATGCCATACAGGAAGAACTCAGGGGTGGTTATTACGCTACTGAAGATCTAAACGTTGAAACAGCATTTGAAAAGGCACTCGAACAAGTAAACCAAAGAATCGCTGATATGGTTGGCGATTATGATACGAACTGGCTCGATAAGCTCAATGCTGCTGCAATTCTTATTAACAAAGATATACTTCTTTTTAGCACTGTTGGCAAAGTCAATACATTTCTTATACGAGGGCAAAAAATCATTGATATCCTGCAATTAACTCAGTCGGACGACGCTCATAAAGAAACGATTAACCCATTGAAAACATTTTCAAACATCGTTTCCGGCAATCTCGAACCGGGTGATTCTATCCTTGTATGTACTAATTCACTGCTTGATTATGTTTCGCAGGAAAAACTAAAAAAGACGATCATTGACTATGGTGCCGTTCAGGCAGTTAGGTCGCTTGAAAACATACTTTCAACTGATGAGTCTAACGCAGCATTTGCAGCATTGATTTTATCACTTACCACCGTACAAGCTGACGAGCGCGAAACAAGCGCACCACCGGTCATCCAAGCGATGTCGACAACTACTGGCCCTGGATCTCCTCATGCTTCAATGGAAGATTTACTGCAAAGACAAACTGACACTAGTGATGTTTTGTCTCCTTCGCTCTCACGACACATCCGTGATCGTTTAGAAAGTGGGTATTACTCATTTATCGACTTTATCAAACTCAAGTTGCTGCACAAGTCCCCCAGGCGAGTTCAGATGGATCAAAAAATGCGCTATTATCGTCCAGCAAATAAAGAGTCTATCGTTGAAAAAAGTACTCCAGCTACAATTGTTTCTGGCCTCATAAAAATAATTCAAACAATTGGAAGTCTTATTGGTACAGGCTTCAATTCGCTATTTAATCTTTTTAAAAAACGAGAAAATATTATCAACGATCTAAAAAGAACACCAGCTTCAGCAGCTAAGCGAGCCTCAAAAATAATTGTGACATTCAAACGACTACCAAAAGTAAGTAAAATTATTTTTAGCGTCGCAGTTCTTGTCGCCTTTCTCCTTACGCAAAGTATTTACAGTGCTGCAATGACAAAATATGAGGAGAAACAGAGCATTGAGTACGAACAAACGATTTCGATAATATCACAGAATATTCTCAATGCTGAAAACGCGATGTCATATGGCAATGAAAATGGAGCCCGAGAACTGTTGACTGAAGCTCAAACACTAATTAGCGAATTGCCAGATAAAACTGAAGGAGAGAATGCAAAAATACGTGAACTATCAAATGATGTTCAAGCACAACTTGCAAAACTACAGCATGTAATTATTACCGATGATCCGAGAGAAGTTGCTACGTTTACTGCGGAAGGTCAAACAACAAATGTTGCTGAGCTCCAACTGCTCGGCACCGCGCTCTATAGTTTTGATCCAGCACTAAAAACAATTTTCCGCGCAGAAGTAGGAAGTGGAGCGGTTACTGTCTGGCCTCAGGACAAAAAAGATACAACGTTCCAATACTTTACCGCGTCAGGAAGCGCAACGCTACTTTTTCTCAATACCGGCAACGGGTTGGATGAATTTAACGTCGAATCCGAAAATTTACAATCACTTACGTTTGAACTAGGTGATGCCAATATCATCAGCATGGCCCCTTATGAAAGCCGCCTCTATCTTTTAGACCTCAAGTCAAATCAAATATTACGATCATATCGAACGGGAAACGGCTTTGGACCGGCGGTCGAATGGCTGAGAGATGATACTAATCTTCGTGAAGCGGAATCAATGGCAATTGATGGCTTTATCTATATACTGACAAAAGATGGAACTGTTTATCGCATGTTCCAGGGAGCTCGTCAGGATTGGTCACTTGCAACCATTGATCCTGTACTCAATAGGGCTGACAAAGTATGGACTGACGTGAATACTGATAATCTTTATATTTTTGACAGTCAGGGCAAACGGATTGTTGAATTTTCAAAAGAAGGCAGTTTATTAAATCAATACACATCTCCGAAATTTACAAAGATCAAAGACTTCACGGTCGATTTTGGTAACAAAAAACTTTACGTGCTCAACGCAAATACTATATATGAAATAGACTTACAATAAAGCAATATAACAAAAAACTACCCTTAATTCATTCGGGTAGTTTTTTTCGTATGTGAATTGTTGTCTATTTGAGCGCAACTTCAGCGCCAGCTTCTTCCAATTTCTTTTTAAGCTCCTCAGCTTCTTCTTTGCCAACACCTTCCTTGATAACTTTCGGGGCGGCATCAACAAGATCTTTTGCGTCTTTGAGGCCTTTTTGAGTAATTTCTCGAACAACCTTGATAACAGCAATCTTGCTTGAGCCAGCTGCGGTAATCTCAACATTGAATGTTGACTGTTCCACTGCTTCGTCACTATCGCCTGCCGCTGGTGCTGCACCGGCTACTGCGACTGGTGCCTGGGCCGATACGCCAAATTTATCTTCGAGCACTTTAACAAGCTCGGCAAGTTCCATTACTGAGAGTTTTTCAACCTTTTCAACAAGGTCTTTAAATTTCTCAGGAACTTCAACCTTCTTGTCCGCCGTAGCTTCAGCGGAGGAGGGTTTGTCTTCTTGCTTGTCCGCCGGAGCCTTGGCGGAGGTGGATTCGTCTGCCATAAACG
>CAZBNI010000144.1:0-2655 GCA_964493105.1 uncultured Gammaproteobacteria bacterium | reverse complement strand
GGAATATCTTTTTTCGATTTCCTTAAGTACACGATCAGAAGCGTTGCCGTCAAGCTTGAAATGAATTTTGTTGATGATCTGTTTTCTAATTGATTCATATTCATTAGGGTGTTTGATACTTCTCAAAATTGCATCATGCATTTCATCTTTTGTTTTGGCAATGATACCAGCTCGTTCGTCGGGCTTCAAGGCAAAGCCATGTTCAAATAAATCAGTTTCAGGTTCAAGAAAGATTATTGGTCGATTCAACACAATAAAGTCATTCACAATTGAAGAATAATCAGTAATGCAAATATCGCTTATAGTCAGAAATTTATTTGTATCTGGATCGTCTTTAACAGAATTGATCGCAATTAATTTTGAGCGTGCGATAATGTTTGTAAGTTCGTTCGTAAGTCCGTTCCAATTCGGATGGGTTCGTATCAGGAATTGAAGATTATTGTTTTCGAGAAAAGTAACTAGCTCTGAAATATTTGTGATGTCATTACCCCATGGAAATAACGGTTTTGGTCTTTCACTGTCCTGTGCCCATGTTGGAGCATAGAGTATTGTCTTTTTATGTTGATCAAAGTTTAATGATTTATAAATAAGGGTACTATCAAATTGATTTTTTATTAAATCATCAGAGCGGGGATAGCCTGTCACGCATACTTTTTTTTGGTCCACACCAATACCTTGAATATAATAATCAGCAAGCCACCGCGATGACACGGGATTTAAGTCAAAATGATTGAACGAACGTTTTGTGTTTTTATTACCAGCAAATCCTTTGAAGGGGATTCCGTGCCAGAGTTGGATCCAGAGATTATTTGCGTTTTTTTGAACAGGGATGTCGGCTTCTCCATGATCACTTAACCAAATATTTGTTTTTAAAAAAGTAGGAAATTTCATGAGATCTGAGATTTGATGAATACAGACGTTATGTTTTTCAAAATCTGATATTTGTTTTCGATCGGTTGTTACCCAGAATGCGTTGAAAGGTTTTTCGCAGAATGTTTTTCGTTGCAGTAGGGCTTCGTAAACTGATTTTAAATTGCCAGCGTAATATTTGCCAGCAAACCCAATGATAAGTTGATCTGAGTTTTTATCAGGCTTGATAAACCAGCTGAGCAGCTGTTTATAGATTTGAGCTAGATAGCTTATCAGTCGCACTGTCGTCATTTGATGATTGTTTATACAGTTCTATCATTTG
The DNA here is from genome assembly GCA_964493105.1 of uncultured Gammaproteobacteria bacterium. Taxonomy (GTDB): domain Bacteria; phylum Patescibacteriota; class Patescibacteriia; order UBA10025; family JAHIVO01; genus CAZBNI01. Next base: position 1,463 of record CAZBNI010000144.1, on the reverse strand, counting down.
TTTTACGCTATTAGTCCAAGAATAATTTTGTTTCACAAAATTACGTCCGGCAGCCCCCATGTCTTTTCGGAGATCATTTTTTTGAAGTAACGCAATAATACCATTTGCAAGCGCTGTACTGTCATGCGGAGGAACCAGTATACCCGTTTTTTTATTTATAACAACCTCTGGTATGCCATCGATATTACTTGCAACCACTGGAATTCCACAAGCCTGTGCTTCTAATGCCGCTACGCCGAATGCTTCTCGTAGCGAGGGCATAACAAACAGAGTCAGCGTTTGTAGCATACTTTTTAGTTGATCAGGTGACAGCCATCCCAGAAAATGAACCTTTTGCTCAATTCCGAGATCAGTAGAAAGTTTTTTTAATTTTGACATTTCACCACCGGAGCCAGCAATCTTTAAGCGTGCTTGCGGAAAAGTTTCCAAAACAATTTTCATCGCACGTAAAAGATAATCTGCGCCGTAAATATGTTTAAGATACTTTGAAAAGCCGATTGAAATGATATTTTCGGAATTTTTTTGCGCCGGGCAAAAAAAATCAGTATCAACTCCAAAAGGCACAATACTAATTTTTTTACTGGTGAATTGGCGGGTTTTTTCCGCGAGAAAATTTGAAGTAGCCGTGATATGCTTTGCTTGCCTTAATATTTTTTTACGACCAAGATTCGCTACTCTGTTATTAATATCATCCAAGATATCAGATCCCCAGACAGAGACAAACAGATTTTTTTGTTTTCGTAATGCGAGGACATACCATAATTCCGCGCGAAGATAATGCATATGAATAATATCAGGATTGATTTGCCTGAGCATGCTCTTAAGTTTTTTCGCGTCAAGTAATGCAAATATGTATCGAAGTAAAAAAAATTTAACGCGTGGGGATCGTGGAGTAAGTAGCCTCAAATTAGGAATACAACCGTGACTCTTCGTGCTAATTAAAATAACTTCAATGCTCTGTACAGCAAGGCCGTGGACCCATCTTTGAATATGTACGCTATTGGCATTTCCGATAATGCAAATTTTCATATTACATTTTATTTGACATCATCAAATCCGAAATTATTTTTTTTGGATTTGCGTTGTGGAAGACGATTTTTTGTATTGCTGATAGGATTGGGAACTGGGAGCCTGTTTTGAATTTTTTCAGCGCCAGTACCGTATGAATACCTTCGATTGACTTGCGTTGTTTTTTCATCCTGTCGATCGCTTTTTTGGGAGATAGTCCTTTGCCAATAAGTGAACCAAATTCACGATTTCTTGTATTGCCGGTACAGCTTAACCAAAGGTCATTGCCCCAGCTTTGGCTTTCCATGGAGAAAACATACGGGCCGATCGTAGTTTTTTTTGCCACGAGCCTTTTAATTTCGTTTGCGGCACGCGTAATAAAATGGGTTTCTGACCCATATGAAAAGCCCAAGCCGTTTATGATACCCGAAAGTATTGAAATGACATTTTTGAAG
>CAZBNI010000143.1:0-2665 GCA_964493105.1 uncultured Gammaproteobacteria bacterium | reverse complement strand
ATTCTTCCGCTGTCACTTCAAGTAGAAACGCAAAAATCAGCAATACAAGCAGTGTGCCCAAAAAACGCGGTGCGAGATATAAAAAGTATGTTGTATTTTTCATAGTAACCAGATATGTTACTATTTAACCTCGACTATATTGTAAGTCGTTTTGATGAACGAGGCAAGAGTAATTGTACCACTCGTTTCGAACGGATAGCATCACTTTTTTATCTGTTTTTTTATTTCAGAATACCAGGTGCAAAACGGACATTTCTTTGAAGATGCTGGCATCTTCCCTTCAAGGATCTGAATAGCTTTTAGGAATTCGGTAAGGGCGTTTTGAGGATTTGTATGAAGTGTTTTTACAGTTACCTGCATTGGAAACCGGTTATGCAGGTCTTTAGCCGTATAGGGAAAAAAATATATTAAATGACCAATTCCACTTGATGGTCGATTATTTTTTTCTAAAAGTAAGGCATACGTATCTAATTGTGTCTGATACGCGGGGATCATGGGTCTCGAATTTGGATCCGAACTGGCTGTTTTATGATCAACAGGGGTGTATGTTTTTTTTTCGGTAATCAGACACTCGTCCAGTTTCCCCATTAAACCATAGTCATCATTGTAGTCATAAAAGTATGTTTCTTGAAATGGATTTTGTAAAATCCCGATAACTTTACCTGCAACGAGCGGAGGCAATTGGTCGGTTCCGCGATATTGGTCAAAGTACTTTTTTACAACTACATCAAACCTATTAGCGAGTCGAGAGACAATGCCTTCTGGTTGATATATTTTTTTCTGATACCGTAGCCAAAAACAACGTGGGCAACGTTTCGCACCTTCAATGCCAGTTGGTGAAAGCCAGATTTTTTTTCTGGCAGAGCCGGATCCGGCTTTGCAGGACTTCCCTCCTTTTTTTATAGGCTTCATTGAGTGTGTGTCATTACGTTATTTAATATAGACCCGGTCCCCTATTCGTAGATCAATGTATTCTTCAGGATTCCGTAGCCGATCTGAATCAGTGAACACCTCTTTTAATTTTACGATTTGGTTAGATAAATCTTTTGTCATATCAAAATAGATCGCATAGCCTTCGGTAGTTTGGGCGGAAAATTGGGAGCTGAGTCGATGTGGTATTGTGAATGAATCAATTTCAAATACGGTAAAGTCTGATACGCGGTTTATAGCATTGATAATGAAAGAAATTTTTTCTGGTGGTAAAACCATATCTCCCGGCCGTACTACTTCATTTGATTGGTCAAAAACAGTTTTGAAACCTTCTATAGTTTGAGTATCATTTACTTTACTGGATACAATTCCCTTTTCGCTGATGTAGAAACTGGTATTATCTGTTGTCCAAATGAGTTCAGGCTCTTTTTCTTTGATTGTAACATGTAACGAATGAGGCGTTTTTTTATTAATTGTTAATGATTCGAAACTATATTCTTTTTCAATATTTTCGATTAACCATGAAGTACTAAAAAGCAAAATATTGCTTTGTCGAAACACCCAAAAGCGTCGCTGGCCTAATTGCCAACGGACGTATTTTTCATCAAGGACTTTCGCTGTTTCAGCATCAGTACCCTGAATTTCTATAGTCGTGATTTGAAGTAGAGGGGAATAAAAAAGTAAATACACAAATAAGAGGAAAAGAAGAACGACTCCAAATCCAAACAAGCTGAAACGATCAATAATGAATTGCCGCCAGTTTTTTTTCGCAAAGAGCGGATTTGAATACTTTTGTCCCGCTAGGTTGCGCCTGAATTTTTTATGTCCGAAATTTTTACGCATTGGCATTGGCTAACGATACCATTCCTCTTTTGGCTTATATGAGGTTTGGAGCATTGATTTTTCCTTATGGCGTTCCAGCGCAAGTGCAATTAGTTTATCTAGAAGTCTTGGATATGAAAGTCCGGAAGCCTTCCATAGCAATGGATACATTGAGATTATGGTAAAACCTGGCATTGTGTTCAGTTCTGAAATATAGAACTTTCCATTTTTTGTGAGTAAAAAGTCAGCTCTGGCCATACCCGAGCAGTCAATAGTTTTAAATGCTTTGATTGCCATTTCACGCATCGTGGTCGATGTTTTTTCTGGAATATCAGCAGGAATCACTGTTTGGGATTTTCCATCAACATATTTAGCATCATAGTCGTAGAATTCACCCGAAGCAATTATTTCGCCAGCAACAGAGGCTTTTGGTGAATCATTCCCTAGTACTGCTATTTCAATTTCGCGGGCATTTGAAACGGCTTTTTCAATAATAATTTTTCTATCGTATTGCATTGCGTAATTAATAGCCTTGCGAAGACTATTTTTGTTGTGTGCTTTTGAGATACCTACCGACGATCCCAAATTAGCTGGCTTCACAAAAACTGGATAACCTAGTTTATTGACTTCCTTGAAAATTTCAGTACTTTCTTTTTTTAAGTTTTTTGATAGGAAATAAATGAAATCAACCACTGGTAGTCCAGCCTGAATAAATAATTGTTTTTGGATAATTTTATCCATCCCAATAGCAGAAGCAAGCGTATTCGCGCCGACATATGGTATATTTGCCAGTTCAAAAAGACCCTGAATAGTTCCGTCCTCACCATGAGTTCCATGTAAAACCGGTATTATAACGTTGAGTTTTAGTTTGTTGGAATACGGTGTCGCAAAATATTTCTTTTTTATTGCAATT
>CAZBNI010000142.1:0-2696 GCA_964493105.1 uncultured Gammaproteobacteria bacterium | reverse complement strand
GAGGCGATAGAAAATCGTGATCAAGAATTACCAGTGCCACAGGAAATGATCAAAGGAAAAAACTCATACATACTCAAAGTCAAAGGCGACTCTATGATTGAGAGCCTGATTACAGACGGAGACTTTGTCATCTGTGAAAAAACTGAGTACGCGAAAAACGGCGATACGGTCGTTGCTATGCTCGAAGACGGCACGGCAACTTTGAAAAAGTTTTTCAAGACCAAGAATTTTATCCGCTTGCAGCCAGCAAATAAAAAATATAAGCCCCGTTATGAAAAAAACGTTATTATCCAAGGAAAGGTTCTTGGTATTATCCGACGGTTTTGAGATTAAAAAAAGAAGGGTGGACTCGTGCCTCACCCTTCAACGTACTACGCAACTTGCGCATGCTCGTTGTGATAAATAATCACCGCCGCAACAATACGTCCGGTACTGACCATTTTCCGAGCAAGTAGTGTGTTGGCGGCACACACTCCCTTAATAAAGTCCGTAAACGCATTGAATGCGCCTTCCAGACCATCTTCGAAAAAATCTGCTCGCACGGCAACAGTTTGATCAGACGATGCTTCCAGTGTTGGTGCTTCCAACGATACACCCGACATTTCCGGAACGCCTGGTAGGCTTTCCAAGAAAATCGCGAGTCCCAAGACCAGTACCTCAAAATCATACTCACCAAAATTTCTGGCTATCAACCTGCTGATAAACGTATGCAAAACGAGATTCTTTTTTCGCAAAGAATCAAAAACTCGAGTTCCAAACGTCCTCCACGGCCCTTTGTATGCACGAGTGGTCGTCTGCATAAACAACTGGTTGTGCCAACGATATGCTTCAATACCTGTACTATATGGCATAAATCCCCCTTGAATTTCAAATAACGATCATTTTTATACTGTAATACACTCTTCTTATATAAGTCAAAATTTTTTATCTGGCATGTTCGGTTTTTATTCGGGTATCACTTCAACCCTTCACCTATACCTAATTATTTTATATCAAATATATATGCTACAAAAAAAACGATTTAAGACAATAGCCTTTGTTTCTTTGAATAACTTTTTCACCGCAATAGAAGAGGCGCTGCATCCCGAACTGCGCAACATACCAATTGTTGTTCTCGGAGATGCACACAAGTCAACAACAATCGCAAGTGCCAATCCCCTTGCGCAATCGTATGGCATTACAACTGGTATGCACATCGCTGCTGCGAAAAAAAAGATGCCGCAACTTACCATACTGCGCGGGTCACTCAATACATACCAGCAGTTTTCTGAAGAATTTTTTCGTATATTGTCGCAATCGAATTACAATATTGAACCTATATCGCTCTATGAAGCATTTATTGACCTTGATGGTTTTGAAAAGCAATGGATCGCACCAGAGGAAGCAACCCGATCAATTCAGAACGATATTATAAAAGAACTTGAGATTGAATGTTCCTTCGGCATTGCCCAAAATAAAATTGGAGCGCATGTTGCGGCTCTCGTTACAAAGCCAGGGGCGATCGAATATGTACCGCATGGTCAGGTAAAAAATTTTATTGGCCCCTTAAGCGTATCAAAACTTCCCTCGATTGGACCAAGAACTGCATCGGTGCTCAAGGAAATGGGGATCCATACCATCGAACAACTTGCCAAACTACCGCAACATACAATCATCCAAACATTTGGTGTTCAGGGAATTGCACTATGGCAAATGGCCAATGCGCTGGATAATCGTAACGTTAATGCTCCAGGACGAACAAAATCAATTTCGCGCTCAATATCCTTTGGTTTCAGCACTGGCGATCATTTTCTTATCAAATTAAATGGCAAACAACTGTTGTCAGAAATTTGTTCAGCGCTAGCAAAGACAAAGCGGCTTGGGCAAACGATTTCTGTCCACGTACATTATAAAGATGGCAGGACAATGAGTCGTCAGAAAAAAATGATACAGGCAACCAATCAGCTCGACGAGTCCTGGAATACTGCAAACCTCCTACTGCATCAACTCATGCAATCAAATTCAGAGATCAACATGATAAGCGTCGCTCTAAAAGACATCACATATCATACCAGGCAAACCAATCTTTTTGATATTCCTTTTTATAGACTTAGGAGAATTCGCAACGCGGTCGACAAAACAAGCAGGCGATTTGGTTTTGTGCTCACACCACAAATCAACAAACAACTGCACACAATGCCCAGCATCGCCTAATCGTCATTTCATTGTGCGTTTTGGTTTTGTTATGTTGGGCCGTTTACCGTATTTTGGAAAAACTAATTTTTCTGAACTAGATTGCTTAATTTCTTTCGCTCCTTTTTGCGCAAGATCTTCGAGTGAATCGAATTGGTTTGTCTGGTATCCTACAACCGGCACCGCAAGGGCATATGATAACGCGTTTGCCGTGCTCACGCCAATACGCAGTGCTGTAAAATCACCATGTCCAGTTACTACAATAATACCTGTAATTTTTTTTAGGTTTATGCTATTACGCTTTAATACCGTATCTATTAACGGAAGTAGCTTTTCGGCCTGTGAAAAAGGTATCTTATTGATTTTTGTATAAACCAATATACCATCACTCTGTGCAAGCGCCACAGTAAAATGTTGGTTACTACAAGTATTGATGAGTAAGAGCATTCTTACTTAGTAAATATTTTATCTGTAAGGATAATTTTTTTATTTTCAAGAATGCTGTAGAGAAACTTGTCGGTAAG
>CAZBNI010000141.1:0-2719 GCA_964493105.1 uncultured Gammaproteobacteria bacterium | reverse complement strand
TTATCCGCTTTGCGAAACATATAGCTACTTAAAAAACGAGCGCAGCCATAATAATACAGTTTCCCAAAAAAAGTACTCGGTACTTCAAATTGCTGATGATCTGACAGTAGCGTATACCCAATCTGTTTTTTATTACAAGCCGCGATGATTGGCACTCCTTGCACTGGCTCGTACGCATGAACCATATCAGGTCGCAGTGTTTGCAAAAGCTTTTTAACACCTCGCATAAAAACAACGCCATGGAAATCAAAAAAGGATTTCAGTCGAATAACAGTTATGCCATCAACCATCGTAGTTCCAGTAGGATACATTCTATCATTACTAATGTTTATTTTTTTCGCGATTTCTGATACATTAGAAAAAGGATACAATTTGTCCGACGTAATAACATACACCTCATGTCCTAGCTTTACCTGGTTGCGCGCGATATAGTATTCTTTATATCCTAATTCCGGCTGAAAATATCCTATCAAATGTACAATCTTCATACAACGAATTTATTTGAAAAAAAGAAATTATTACTGACGATTGCTATTGGAGCTCTGCTCTTATTTTATATCGTATCGTATAGCTACGTTTTTTACACCTATCCATATCAAGCGGGCGGAGACGCGCTGTTTCACGCGTGGTTTTCAGAACAAGTGAGCGTTACCGGCTCACCTCCCAAAACAATGCCAACAAGTGATACGCTCGGACTATACTCGTTTACTCCGCTATTTCATATCACGACAAGTAGTTTCGCGCTTATAACTGGCTTGTCCATAACCGATACAATAACGCTGCTGAACATTGTTCTGATCGTGTGTTTTATTCTGCTTCTTTATAGTATAGCAAAATTAATACTAAAAAACAGCATTGGCGCATTACTGTCTGTTCTAATTGTCTTTGTAATAAATGCACAATTTTCTCTTTTCTACTTTTTACCTCGTAATCTAAGTATCCTATTTTTTCTCCTAGCACTTTACATACTGATACTGGCGTTCACTAAAAATTCAATTCGTCTTTCCCAATACGTCCTTATTGGATTATTCACTGGATCACTCCTGTTTACACATCTTCTCAACGCCGCATACGCAATCACAATCCTGAGTACTATATGCTTAATTCTTTATTTATTCAGTGATAAGAAAAAAGTTAGTTTAGCTCTTCTTATATCAATTATTGTGGCGACTCTACTCTTCGGCCTTATTAATGTCTCTGCGCTACTTGGTCAAACTTTTCCCATTGATTCTTCAGACCCATCCTTTGTTATTAAGGCTTCTACAGATACTAGTTCAGTCGTTGTACCTTCTTTGACCTCATATATACCATTACTCTTTTTGGTACTCTTTATAATTGGGATCATCTCACTGTACCGTACAACTAAGGTGAGTAATACCACATTCAAATTTTATATTGTGATAACCTGGATTATTATTTCCTTTTTGATTCTCTATCAAATCGCAGGTGGATATGATTACCTTGCTTCACGAGCATTAACGCTCTTACTCCCCATTTTCGCTATTGTTGCTGCATGGGGGCTCGTAGTTTTGATGCAATACTTGATACGCAAAAACAAAACCCTGACATTTATCGTTCCGCTTATTATAATACTTCTGACATTATTTCCATTGACGAAACAATCGCTATCAGGCAAGAGCCAACAAATTAAATACGGCCTGACTCATGAGCACATCCAAACAATTGAATCAATAAAAGATACGCTTCCCAGCGGCACTATTCTTTCAGACCCGACAACAATGTACCTGCTGACAACGCTTGGCAATATGTCGCCTGCCTATCAATTCGAACATACTAATTTAACCCGGCAGCGGTTTATTAGATGGAACAACGTACAACAACTCTTTATGCAATCCACGGAAGACTCCGAGCTACTCATCTCAGAACTGAATCCAGACTATATAGTTATCTCATCAAATACAAAAAAACTGTTCCCTAATGCTGACTACAGCATGTACGAACAGGAACAGTTTACCAAAGTATTTACCAGCAATCTAACAGCTTCTACTTCTGATCCTGAATACGTTTTTTACGAACTAGTTCAATAATCCAAACGAAAATCACGGTGATAAAAATTATATTCAGCAGTAATGATGCAAAAGGCGTATAAGGATGAACATTAGCCGGTAATACGCTGTTAAGTAATGCTTCTATAAGCGAGGCTGGATAATACAATATCGCAAGAATTTTCATACTGCTTTGTAAATAGTAATAATATCCCGACTAAGTTCATCCCAAGTCGGCAGTGTTTTGGCGTATGCTTGCGCATGTGTTCCCAATTTTTCGCGCAAACCAGCGTTATTAGTTATTCGAAGCAGCGCGCGGGTCAGCTCTTTACTGTCTCCCGCTTGTATCAGAATTCCGTTTTCATTGTCTTTTACAACATCTGGAATACCACCGACCCGAGTCGCAATGACTGGTTTACCGAACAGGAACGCCTCAATAATGACACGTGGAATTCCTTCTGTTCGCGATGGCACTACCAATACATCCGCCTTGGCGATCGCTTCCATTGCTTGTTTATTAATCAGCGCGCCTTTTAAAGTAATTCTTTTTTGAAGTTCAGGGTTTTTTTCAAGATAAGTTTTGCAATACTGTTTATCCGGTCCAGTTCCCACAATAGTGAGTGAGACGCTCAATGATTCGCGCGCTGCTTTTTTAAACGCCTTCATAAGAATATCAACGCCTTTCACTTTTTTATTGAGCTCTCCTACAAAAA
>CAZBNI010000140.1:0-2726 GCA_964493105.1 uncultured Gammaproteobacteria bacterium | reverse complement strand
CGCGCCACCAAGCCTCTCGGTCAGATTCCGTGCAAAGTATAATGGTGATGGGCGTCCAACGTAATCTTTGAGTAGTCTCATGTACTCATCGACAAATGATTGGTCTTCCATCGCCTCTTGATACGCTTTATCAATTGTATTCAATTCTTTTACAATCGGAGGTGGCACCTCCTGACCTCCGTACTTACCGAAAAAACCTTTTGCATCAGGAAGCTTTTTTTGTGATTTAGTTGATTTCATAGTGATATATAATTATTAATTATTTCTGAATTACAATACTCCAACACCGGCAGTGCCAACGCTCAGTACATCGATTTAGAAATAAATAATAATTCATAACAAAAAAACTGCCTCACTGGGCAGTACATTTTATTTATTTAAACAGCACAGTACTACCCAATGAAATGGGCAGTATTCCAATTAATTAAATTGTGCTGTAACTTATTCATGACTACATATTAGCATATCTATTTATTTGTGCAAGTTATTCTACTTCCTTATACTGCAGCTGGTCCACACCGCTAAATTCTACTTCCATTGCCTTCCTGAATCCAACGCGGTCTGGCGCGTGCCTTTTTTCAAGCTTCAAAAGCGGTCCCTGCACAATGGTTTCCTCACCATACTTCCCGTTAATCTCGTCCATGGCACGGCTCACAGATGGTGGTACCTTTTTATCATTAAATAACAACAGCTGATTTACCCGCGGCCGGAGTTTAAATAGGCCAAGCGCGAACATACCTGGCTTATCTTTTGCCACAACCGGCGCAATCTGCTCCCATACGAGTTTAAAAATCTGACTGGTCGTTACAATCGGAAAATACACTCGCTTACTCCCACCATAGCTCGACCGTTCATCAAACTGCACGTAATAATAAAACCCATGTGCCTCATATCCATACTCACGCAACCGCCTTCCTGTCCGCTCGCACAACCGCATCAAAACTGCCATATGAAACCGACGATCCAAATTACGCTTTTTCAGCACATGACTATGACCGATTGTCTTGGGTGGTTTCTTTGCTTCGAAACCTGCTAACTCGATGCCATTCACGTTTGCCCACAAATAATATCCTGGTTTCCCCATAACTGACATCAGGTTTTGAACAGGATACTTTGCCAATTCATCCAGCGTGGTAATGCCCAGTACTTGTAACCGATCTTCGATCGCATTCGCGATCCCCCATGCATCTTGCAGCGGCCTGTCTTTGAGATACTGATACAAACTCTCTTTTTTATTCAAAACAACAATTGTACCCTTGGGCGCAGTATCGCTCGCGAATTTTGCCAACCAGCGCGTCCACGTAATGCCCATTGAGCATCCAAGCCACTCGCCTACTTCATCACGAATGCGCTGCTGGATTTTCTTCCCAATTCTAATAGCCTTATCAAACGACGTAACCGAGCCGGTAAGATCCAAAAAAGCCTCATCAATAGAGTACGTCTCGATGTTTTCAGTATAGTCAGCACATATACTAAAAATACGTTTGGTTGTCGATCGGTACTTAGGCGGGTCAACTTCAATTAGATTAACTTCGGGGTACAGTTTCAATGCTTCATTAACCCTACACCCTGTCATGATACCAACCTTTTTTGCTTCCTTAGACGAAGCGATAATGCATCCACGTTTTGACATGGTTGAGCACACACCAACCGGCTTACCACGCAAAAACGGGTTTGCCTGCTGCTCAACAGAAGCAAAGTACGAATTCATATCAAAGTGTAGAATTATTCTTTTCATATCTTTCTGTCATTTCGACCACGAGATAATCGAGGGGGAGAAATCTTCATGCCGTACATCATGGTAACAGGCGTCATAAAGATTCTTCGTCGCTACCGCTCCTCAGAATGACAAACGTGGTTACCCTTCCATCTGTACCTCCCGCAATGTCCATACTAAGTCCTCAGGATTATAAAAAAGAACATACGTATTGGCATTATCAGAACACGCAAAACACCAATAGTATTTATCGCCCACTCTTTTTTGATACACCAGATTCACCTTTTGGATATCATAACGCCTACCAGTCTTCCGAATAAACGCGATCGGCCGGACTTTGATACCACTAAAGTCAGCGAATACTCTTACTGGCTCTTCAAGATGCTCTACGTACATAAATTTACAACATGGACGGGTAGCCAGCCAGGGGCCTTTGTGCCCTTGGCGTACATTTGTACACATGAGCAAGGCACAAAGGCCTTGCTCTACCCCATATATAACTGTGGATATACTCTATTTATATTATACCGAATAAAAACCGAACATACAAGTATAACTTGTATGTTCGTCCTGAACACAAACGTAGTGAGTGTTTCAAGACCTCCTCCCGAGACCATTAGAGGTGGCCGAGGGGACCTCAAAATCTCCTTGCATGTTCGTGCTGAGCCCAGCAAAGTGGGGCGAAGTACCTCAAATCCCTTTGATATTTCGCCCTTAACGGAGCGAATGGTCTCTTGAAATTCCGCCCCGTATACGACCATCGTGAGCATTACGTGACCTCACTCCTTAACTATTGACAAAATGCTATTATTAAACTATCATAATTTGATAACGATTTATAACAAATCTATGAACGAATTCAATGAAGAGCACGAACAATCCCCTTTTGAAATGTCTAAGGAAAATGTTCGAGGCCAGGAAAACCAAGAAATGACGAGCTTGCTAGAAAAGTATGGCAGTCTTGCCATGTCAGAAGCCGTTCCTCGCCAAGGAAACATAGATAACAAAT
>CAZBNI010000139.1:0-2767 GCA_964493105.1 uncultured Gammaproteobacteria bacterium | reverse complement strand
CATGATTACCCGCGATGGCTATATTAAACGTGTCACTCCGGAAACATTCAAGACGCAAAAACGCGGCGGGCGTGGGGTCATAGGCCTTACTACCAAAGAACAAGATACTGTTGACCGACTTATCACCACCAATACACATGCTGATTTACTCTTTTTTACCAGCAAAGGACGCATATTTCAGCTCAAAGCATACAACGTTCCACAAGCATCACGGACTGCCAAGGGGCAAGCAATCGTTAATTTCCTGCAACTCGGCCAAAATGAAAAAGTTTCTTCGGTGATGTCACTTGAAGAGCTGGGTGATTTCAAATTCATTGTCATGGTTACGAACAAAGGTATTATTAAAAAAGTTGATATTGAAGATTTCAAATCAATACGTCGCTCTGGTCTCATCGCAGTCAAACTAAAAAAAGACGATGAGCTTGAATGGGTCAGACCGTCAACTGGCAAAGATGATATTATTGTCATAACAGAAAACGGCCAATCCATCCGCTTCAAAGAAAAACAAATTCGAGCGATGGGTAGAAATGCTGCTGGCGTACGGGCAATCAAACTCAAAGGCGATGACTCTATTGCTGGCATGGACATGATTAATGATGGGAAAGTCGGACAGGATGAGCAACTGTTGGTCGTAATGGAAAAGGGATATGGCAAACGAACTTCATTGCGCAACTACCGCGTTCAGAGCAGAAGCGGTACCGGTATAAAAACAGCGAAGATCACACCTAAGACTGGCTCGATCATATCTGCATTTATCGTTAATGCAAAGCTTGGCCAAGAAGATCTCGTGATTATGTCCAACAAAGGACAAGTAATTCGGCTGACATTGAAGTCTGTATCGGTACTTGGTCGCGCCACACAAGGCGTTCGTTTGATGCGTTTTTCAGAAACCAATGATAAGGTAGCGTCAGTTACCTTTATATAAAAAAAACAAAATTTTCCAAAAACCGAGGCGTCCCGAAAACAGCGTTTCGGTTTTTGAAATAGGCAAATCCCCTTACCAGAAAACTTGCAATTATTGCATTTGACAGACTGCCAATAAAAACCTAAAATAACCCAATATAAAAAAGGTAATTGTTCTTCAACATCAAACAGTAGAGGTGAATTATGACGACCTACAAAAGTGCCGGTGTAAACATCGGCGAAGCTGACCGGGCAGTCGAGCTCTTCTCTAAGAAGGTACGTGCTACCTATGAAGGTGCACCGGGCGTTACGTTCAGAAAATCCGGACAGTTCGCGGGGCTCGTACACTTTGACGACGTTCCAGAAGTCGATTTTGGATTCAGTATCGACGGTATCGGGACCAAGCTGCTTATCGCGCTGCAGCTCAATCGGTTCGATACGGTCGGCGAGTGTCTTGTAGGCCACTGCATCAACGACCTGCTAACCGCGGGAATACGCGCACGTGTGCTGCTCGACTACGTCGCGACCGCTGGGCTCAAAGCAGAGACCACAGCCGCGATCGTCAACAGTATCGCTGACGCGTGCATACGACATGGTATCGTGCTCGTCGGCGGCGAGACTGCTGAGATGCCGCAGGTGTACATTGAGGGCGCATACGACATGGTCGCGTGTGTCCAAGGATTTATTAAGCCAGAGCACATCATCGACGGATCAGCCGTGAAGCCGGGTGACTCAGTATGGGCGCTCCCTTCATCTGGATGCGGGTGCAATGGCTTCTCGCTGCTCAGAAAAGTCAATCCGGATTTCTCGGAAATATTCATGGCGACTAACAGAACCATTGGAGACGTACTCCTCACCCCGACACGGAGCTATGAGCGCGAAATCTTCGCCGCGATTGATGCGGGGTGCGAAATCCACGGGATGGCAAACATCACCGGTGGCGGCATCCCGGGCAACCTCAGCAGGATTATACCGGACGAGTGCGTCGCCCACCTTGAACAGGCTGCGATCGAACCGCACATACCTGCCATCATGACCATGACGCAGGAGCGCGGGGACGTACCGTGGGATGATATGGTCAACACCTTCAACCTCGGTGTCGGATTTATCGTCGTGCTGCCTGAAGCTTCCTCACAAAAACTCATGGATGCGAGCAAGGAAGAGGCATTCAAAATCGGAACGATTGACGCATACTCCGACCCTACGATAGAAGATTTCAGAACAGGAACCTACCGCGCTGTGCAGTTTGACGGTAGCTGGGGTTCATTCTAACGTAGCTGGCAACGAGCTACGCAAGAGGGTAGACTATTCAGTCCGCCCCCTTTTTTCATAAATAATAAATACCCCTTGCCGGCTTTGGTTATTCCGACAAAGGGCAAAACGTCCCATTACCCAAGTCTGGGAAATGTAAAGACTCTTACTCGAACGTATTCACCGCCTCCTGCTGGTTTATACAGGTCATACAGTAATTCAGAAGAATAACTACTCGCCACTCTTTTTTAATGGTTGTTAAAATAGCAATTTTATATATTATTTTACCTAACTATAGTGAAAAAAATCAACCCAATCCCAATCCTTAAATGCCTGGGCTGTTTTTAATCCATAAAAGCGGAATTACAAATCCCATCTTCTTTTTTTCCATAAAAAAGAGCAGGCTTTTTAGTCTGCTCTTAATGAACTTTATTACGTTAGTGGCTGGAATTTGTACGGGAATACCGCTTTTGAGGTATCACGCTTTAATTTTATTTTAAAATTTAATGTGGGGAAGTAGTTAACTTAATTTTTCCCTCCATAACTTTTTGTCTAACTTATCACATACCATCTTGCGAGAAAGAAGTCGAATCGCCATTTCATCTTCGTCCTT